>NZ_MUET01000054.1:0-20592 GCF_001995685.1 Salinivibrio sp. IB282
GGCTTTAAGTGCGTAACAGATGCTGAGTGATACACGCGTCTTTTAGGCGGTGCGCGTGTATTTGATATCCCAAACACCGTGGCCAAGGCGCTGTCCACGCTGCTCAAATTTAGTCAGAGGACGATCGTCAGGGCGTGGGACATAAAGCCCCTCTTGCGCCACGTTCTGATAGTGAGGCGCGGCCTCCATCACGTCAATCATATGTTCGGCATAGTTTTCCCAGTCCGTCGCCATGTGGAATACGCCACCCACTTTCAGCTTGTCACGTACCATTCCAGCAAACGGTAGTTGGACAATGCGCCGCTTATGGTGACGTTTTTTATGCCAAGGATCAGGGAAGAACAGTTGCACGGTGTCGAGGCTGTCTTTTGGCAGCATTTGCTCAAACACCTCAACCGCATCGTGACACATCACACGTAGGTTGGTGACACCGGCTTCGCGCGCGGCCATCAAACAAGCACCCACGCCTGGGGTGTGGACTTCAATACCCACAAAGTTTTTCTCGGGGGCATTTTTTGCCATTTCAACCAAAGAGGCGCCCATGCCAAAACCGATTTCCAGCACCACCGGATTGTCGTTGCCAAACACCTGCAGCCAGTCCAGTTCGCTCGCCTCGAAGTCAATGCCCATGGTCGGCCAAGATTCGTTGAGCGCTTGCTCTTGGCCTTTGGTTAAACGGCCTTCGCGACGCACAAAGCTGCGTACTTTACGAATAACTTTGCCATCCTCGGTCAGTTCGGTTTTAGTGACTTCAGTCATGATTGAGTGCCTGTGATGCAGTGTTAGTGATGGTGGTGAAAAAGACCATCGATTGTTGGAAATCTAAACGGACTGCGCATTATGCAAAGTTTTCGCCATTGCGCAAGTTGGCCGCACTGATCCTATTAGTGTGCCTGCTCGTTAGTGTACCCTGTGACCTGCCTTTGTGCACGTGTGAGCAAAACAATAAGAGAGAGCACAGTGAGTCAATCTTTTTCCGACGCCATTTTAAACTGGTACGAGCAATATGGCCGTAAAACCCTGCCTTGGCAACAAAACAAAACCCCGTATAAGGTCTGGCTCAGCGAGATCATGCTGCAGCAAACCCAAGTGAGTACGGTGATCCCATACTTTGAGCGCTTTATGACGCGCTTTCCAACAGTCACCGATCTCGCCAATGCCGAACAAGACGAAGTGTTGCACCTATGGACAGGACTTGGCTATTACGCCCGCGCCCGCAACCTACACAAAGCCGCACAAGTGATCGCCCGCGAGCACAACGGCGTGTTTCCTACCACACTCGAGCAAGTCATGGCGCTACCTGGTGTCGGGCGCTCAACTGCCGGCGCAGTGCTATCGCTATCGCTTAATCAGCCCCACCCTATTTTGGATGGCAACGTCAAACGCACCTTGGCACGCTGCTATGCCGTCGAGGGCTGGCCGGGAAAAAAGCCGGTAGAAAACAAGCTTTGGGAAATCGCTGAGGCACTCACGCCCGCCACGGATACCGATAAATACAACCAAGCGATGATGGATATGGGTGCCATGGTGTGTACTCGCAGCAAGCCTAAGTGCGAGCTTTGCCCGGTCGCAGACCGCTGTGAAGCGCGCGCGCAAGGCCGTCAGCTTGATTTTCCCGGTAAAAAGCCCAAAAAAACTCTGCCCGTAAAGCAAGTCAGCTTTTTACTCATTCAATATCAAGACGATATCTGGTTAGAACAGCGTCCGCCCAGTGGGCTATGGGGCGGGCTATGGTGCTTACCGGAAGCATCAGAGCAGACACTTGATGTCGATATTGCCGACAAATTACAAGGGGTCAAACCGACTCACACTGAGGTGCTCACCGCGTTTAGACACACATTTAGCCACTTCCACCTAGACATTGTCCCCGTCAAGGTGTGTGTGAATCAGCGACCGCAAATCATCATGGAAGCGAACCAAGGGCTTTGGTATAACTTGTCGCAACCAGCAAAAGTTGGGTTAGCCGCACCCGTGAAAAAGCTGTTAACCTTATTAGAACACGAGCGCCAACAACACCTCACAGGCGATGACAAGGAGCCTAGATTATGAGCCGTACCGTATTTTGCCAACGTCTACAAAAAGAAGCCGACGGGCTAGATTTCCAGCTTTATCCCGGCGAGCTGGGCAAACGCATTTATGACAACATTTCCAAAGAAGCCTGGGCTGAGTGGCAGAAAAAACAGACCATGCTCATCAACGAGAAGAAACTCAACATGATGGATCCTGAGCACCGCAAGGTGATCGAAGAAGAAATGGTCAAGTTTTTATTCGAAGGCCAAGATGTGCACATCGACGGCTATGTGCCACCCGAGGCCTAATTAACGCGGTCCCGCCCACACTCGGGCATCGTCAAGGCTACAAAACACCCGCATTGTGTTAGTCTCAGTGCGGGTGTTTTTTATACTAATGCAATAAACGATGACGCGAATACTTTGCTTGTTGGTGTGCTGCTTTAGCACCTTGCTGTCCGGTTGTAGCCGCGAAAGCGTAGAAAAATATGTGGGCGTGGATTATCAAACCACTAATCGATTTGCCAAAAATCTAGCGCCCATCCCCGGCCAGTTCGAAAAAGACATCGACGCCCTTAATCAACTGATTAGCCAATTTACCGGCAACATTGAGGTGCGCTGGGGCGAAAACCAAGTGTTCGTATCAGGCAAACGGGATTACGTCAAATACACAGACAATTACAAAAGCCGGGCGCGCATTGATTTTGAACGCGGCGTTATCCGCGTGGAAACCGTCGCCACCGATGCACCGAAGTCCCACCTCAAACAAGCCATTGTCACCACCTTGCTTACGCCAAGAGATCCGGCCTCCGTCGATCTCTATTCTGCGGCGAAAGTACCACTCAATGGGCGTCCGTTTCTCGAAGGCCAAGTGGTGGATCATGAAGGAAAAACCATTACTTGGGAGTGGCGCGCCAATCGCTTTGCGAATTACCTGATTGATAAGCGCTTAAAAAAGAAAAGAGTACGTTTTCAAAACATGTATTACGTCACCATTCCCATGGTCAAGGATCATGCCGCCAAGCGCAGCTATCAATATGCCGATATCGTCCGCCGTGCGTCCAAGCGTTATGGCATCTCGGAAAAGCTGATTTATGCGATCATCAAAACCGAAAGCAGTTTTAACCCTTATGCGGTGAGCTGGGCCAATGCCTATGGCCTAATGCAAGTGGTACCCAAGACGGCCGGACGTGATGTGTTCAAATTAGTCAAAAAACGCAGTGGCCAACCCACCCCCAAGTATCTTTTTGATCCAGAGAGGAATATAGATACAGGCACCGCCTATTTTTATATTCTCAAAAACCGCTACCTTAAAGCGGTGCGCGATCCACTGTCTCTGCACTACAGCATGATTTCAGCCTATAACGGCGGGACAGGCAATGTGCTGCGCACATTTGATACGAATAGACGTCGGGCCATGCAGGATTTAAACAAGCTGCGCCCGAACCAAGTCTATTGGGCACTGACCCATCGCCATCCTTCTTCGGAGTCACGGCGCTACTTACAAAAGGTCACCCGCTATCAAAAAGCGTTTTCTAAACTCCCCCAATAAAGGGTGGTCAGCGCCGATTTTTGCCTGTTTTTGTCGCACTTCGCTGGGTTTTTATTCAAACAATGCGATATCAGCACTTTTTTCAAAAAAACAGTTGACGGTGAGACGGAAAATCCGTTTAATAGCGCCCCGTTGGCCCGGATAGCTCAGTCGGTAGAGCAGGGGATTGAAAATCCCCGTGTCGGTGGTTCGATTCCGCCTCCGGGCACCATATAATGAAATAATGGTGTGACACACAGTATTTCGCGATTTGTGTGCCGGCTTAGCTCAGTTGGTAGAGCAACTGACTTGTAATCAGTAGGTCGCCAGTTCGACTCCGGCAGCCGGCACCATTGCCTCGATAGCTCAGTTGGTAGAGCAGGGGATTGAAAATCCCCGTGTCGGTGGTTCGATTCCGCCTCGAGGCACCATTATTCCCCCATAGTTCAGTTGGTAGAACGCCGGACTGTTAATCCGTATGTCACTGGTTCGAGTCCAGTTGGGGGAGCCACTTTTAAAGAAACGCTAGCCGAAAGGTTAGCGTTTTTTTTGTTTGACTATCGCCATGCCGTATTACTCGCCCACACTCTAAGTCGCGATAACGCACTTAGTCCCCATAAATGGCCTCTACTAAAAAATTCGCGACTTCCGTTAAACACAGGGTCTTTGCCGCTCCCCCTCGTTCAATTGCCACGCGAGGCATTCCCCATATTACAGAGCTGGCTTGGTCTTGCGCGGCAGTCAGCGCCCCCGCTTGGCGCATTTTCAATAGCCCAGTGGCGCCATCTCTTCCCATTCCGGTCAATATCACGCCAATCGACTGTCTGCCGACAGAACCTGCGATGGATGAAAACATCACATCCACGGAAGGGCGATGGCGCTCAACGGGAGCACTATCGGAGAGCTGACAGTACAAATGTCCTTGCCGGTTGACCACGGTGAGGTGTCGATCGCCAGGCGCGACATACACGCGCCCTTGCGCCAACAGCACTGTGTCCGATGTGACGGCTTCAACTTGCAATCGACATACGCGGTCTAATCGCTCGGCAAAAGGGCCACAAAACGCTGCTTTGATATGCTGTGTGACCACAATAGGTGGCATGTGCTTGGGTAAGCGCTCGAGGATACCACGTAGTGCCTCTGTCCCGCCCGTCGATGCCCCTAGCCCAATCACTTGATAGCCACTACGGTTGAAATGCTGACGGTCGATGGTGACGTTCGGCGGTTTATTCCAAAGGTTTGTGTGGCCAACACTCGCCTGCGCCGCCATCTTCACTTTGCTGATCAGCTCCTCACGCTCACGGATCATGGCAGTGGCAAGATTCAATGATGGTTTTGGTACATAATCCACCGCCCCAACCTCCAGTGCTGTCAGGGTGACATCTGCGCCATGCTGGGTCAGGGTCGACACCATGATCACTGGCATCGGTCGTAAACGCATCAGGTTTTTAAGAAACTGGATGCCATCCATTTTGGGCATTTCAACATCGAGCGTGATCACATCCGGGTTAAACTTTTTTATTTTTTCACGCGCCTCGTAAGGGTCGGCAGCCAAGCCAACGACCTCTAACTCGCTGTCACTGTCTAAGCATTCCCTGATTAGGGTGCGATAGAGCAAAGAATCATCAACCACCAATACTTTGTAACGATATGGGCTCATCAGAATAGCTCCACGTCTTGCTCATCGGTGCCATCCTTATAAGACTCTCGCAGCAAGCGCTGATTGTACTGGTTCTCTTCCGCCACCAATTGCTGACTCAGTGACTGGATTTTCTTCACCCAAGCCTTACCCGTGCGAGGATCGAAGAGCACTTGGCGCGGAAAGACCTGTCCAAGATCTTCCGACACCAAAAGAAGCTGCTCATTGGTGACATATTGACGAACAAAGTCGATATTTTTGCGGCCAATGGCAATATTTTGCCTCATAATGTTACCACCACCGAATAACTTCACTCTTAGCCGACTTTTTACCGCCCCTTGTTGAAGCAAAGAATTAATCAGTATTTCCATGGCGTAATTACCGTAACGGGCAGCATGAGACAAATACGGCTCCGCTGTCCAAGCACTCTCTGCCTCTTCGCACTTAAGAGGCAACATAAAATGGTTCATACCGCCCACTTGGGACTCGGGATCCCAAATACACGCAGCAATGCATGAGCCCAAGCCAGTGGCAATCAACTCATCATTAGCGCTGACATAAACATCGCCCGGTTGTAGCTTCACCATGTGCTTGTCGTGCTCAGGACTAAAAAAACGGGTGAGTGTTTTCTCTTGAGCATGCCGGTGTAATTCCAGGGCTTGGCGCATATCACTCCCGTTTACGGTATATGGTGTGACCTAAATTATCGAACTTCTCCGCCATCTTTCCGAGTCCTTCAGAATGGCCGATAAAAAGTAMCCCCGCCGGTACTAACTGGTGCCAGAACCGCTCAAGCAGCCGTTGCTGTGTGGCGCGATCAAAATAAATCATCACGTTACGACAAAAAATCGCATCCATCGCTTGCTTATGAGGCCACTCTCCTTTCAGGTTAAGTGGCTCGAAACGGATCGCATCCCGAAGCTGGCGCTTGGCCTTGAATAGATCTTTCTTGACGCCTTTTCCTTTTAAGAACCCGTTTTGCAAATAAATTTCTGGAATCGAGTGGACAGCATCCAAACTGTAAAAGCCTTTGCGAGCCGTATTGAGTACATGGGTGTCTAAATCAGTGGCGAGGATTTGTACATCCCATTGCCTCTCTAACAACCCATGCCCTGCAAGTACAGCGGCAATGGTGTAAGGCTCTTCCCCCGTCGAGCAGCCCGCAGACCAAATCCGAATACGCTTTTGCTTAGCCGCTCGCCAATAGGGGATCAATTCGCGGGCTAAAAACTCGAAATGGTGGCGCTCACGAAAAAACTGGGTTTTATTGGTGGTCAGTGCATTAACAAACGCGACTCGCTCGTCTTTACTCTGCTCAACCAACGTGAAATAGTCATCAAATGTCGCCATGCCTGTTCTACGTAGGCAACGCACCAGACGGCCATACACCATATTTTTCTTTTTATCCGTAAGAAAAATTCCCGTCTCATTCGCCATAAACACTTGTACATATTTAAAATGACGCTGACTAAAATCGTAAGCACCAGATGACGCATTCACTGGCGCAGTCATGGTTAAAATTCCTCCCACTCATCGCTGACCTCATCACTCGAAGGCCTTTGATGACTGCTCACTTGGCGAGGCTCGTAGGCGGCTTCTCCATTGCGGTAATGTTTCCCTCTTGCCTTGGAAACGGCTTTATTGGCGTGCTTGGGCGCGCTTTTACGTTGAGTGTGAGGAGGATGAAGATCCGCTAACTTTTCAGCATCGATGTCAACTTGAAAGAAACCAACCAGGTTGATTAACTCGGCACCTTCTTCCCGCATCGCCTGACTAGAAGCTGCAGCCTCTTCGACTAAGGCCGCGTTTTGTTGCGTCATTTGATCCATCCGAGCCACGGAACGGGTGATTTCATCAATACCTGTGGCTTGCTCTTGACTTGCCACATTGATCCTATCAATGAGCTGAGAGACCTCAGACACAGAGGCGACAATCTCTCCAAGCATCGCGCCTGAATCATCCACCAGCTTCGAGCCTTGCGCGACTTTTTCCACACTGTCCTTGATTAAGTCTTTGATCTCTTTCGCTGCGCCCGCACTGCGTTGTGCCAAGCTACGCACTTCACCCGCCACAACGGCAAAGCCACGTCCTTGCTCCCCCGCACGCGCCGCTTCCACCGCCGCATTCAAGGCAAGCAAATTGGTCTGGAAGGCGATTTCATCAATCACCCCAATAATATCGGCAATTTTCTTGCTGGCATCATTGATTTCCGCCATCGCTTCAATGGTTTCTTTGACTACATCACCGCCCTTGCTCGCTTTTTCACTGGCCTTACTCGACGCCAAATTCGCCGATGATGCGCTCTCGGCATTTTGCTTCACCGTCGCGGTCATTTGCTCCATGCTCGCCGCAGTTTCTTGTAAGTTAGCTGCCTGCTCTTCGGTGCGCTCACTGAGATCATTATTACCCTCAGCAATTTCGGCTGACGCTGACGCCACCCTTGCCGACGAGTGCGTGATCTTTTCAACCATATTACGAACATTGTTGATCGAGGTATTAATCGCTCGGCTGAGAACGTCAAAGTCGCCTTTGTAGTCTTCCGACATGGTCATTTTCAGGTCGCCTTTAGATACGCCCTGCATGACGCGAATAGACTCGTTCACCGGATCAATAAAGCTATCCAATAATTGATTGATACCGTTGCCGAGTTTCGCCATAGAGCCACGGTATTGACTAGTGTTCATTCTTGCAGTGAGGTTGCCTTCCGCAGCACTCGCAATCAGTCGCTCAACCTGGCGCTGACCATCCAGCTGCTCAGTAATATCTTCCCATTGCAACCCTGGCCCGATGTATTCGCCATCATCGTCATAAAGCGCAATACAACTCAGCGCAAATTCGAGTTTCCCCACCGTAATTTCCGCTCGGTAAGGCATACAGTCAGGGTTGGCAATCACAGACTGTTGGTGCGCAGGATTTTTATGGAATTGATCAATACTGGACCCCACCAGCTTATCCACTGAGAAGTTGGGGAAGATTTCACGCATTTCACTCTCACGACTTTTGAATAATTTGGTCACAGCCGGATTGAGGTAACGAATAATGCCGTCTTTATCGGCCAGCATGACATTGGTGGTCATTCCTTCCACAATGGCAGCAAGCAACGAGTGCTCTGACTCTTTTTTGCGCTTTATCGTGACATCACGCCACTCAATCGTCGTGCCGATATGCTTTCCATGACGGTCGTAGTTGGCGGTAGCATGAAACTCAAAACGCGCCTCTTTAAGGCGGATATCCCGGTTAATGGGCATTTTCTCAGGATTCAGAAAGGTTTCGCGCTGCAGTTGAGGGAATAAGTAGTCAATGTATTTGCCAAGAATGTCGTCACGGCTGGCGGCAAAGGCACTATTTTTCGCGCAGAAGGCTTTCTCATACTGTTTGCACAATGTCACTGCCTGCTCATTCACATGCGTGATCTCACCGTGTGCTCCGAGTAAGACAAAGGCACTGTGGGTATGGTCCAGCGCTGCTTTAAGGCGTTTATGTTCTTCGGTTTGGTGGGCACGTGCCGTCACATCACACAGCTCAACACTGTAGCCGTCTCCATCAGCGACTTTACTGGCAGACACCCGCAACTTACCCACGCCTAACTCGATGGTTTGGACTGATGGTTTGTCGTCGATAAGCGGCTGCCACTGTTGGTAGTCGACTAAGTCAGTCGCGAGTATGCGGCTCATGGGTTGACCAACGAGTACCTCACTTTTCGCGATAAAATCCTCGTTGCCACGTTCGCGAATCGCAGCCTGGTAACATTGCAACAGTTGCAGCGCACGTCGATTAATTAAGGTGACGTGCTGCTGACTATCAAGCATCACAAGTGCAGCAGGCGAGACATTCAGTGCCGCGAGAAGCTGCACATTCTGTTTGGTCTGTTGGTTGTCTTGCTTTGCTTCCCTTTTAAACCACGCCATATTCTAGTCCTCGTTTGCACTTTCTGGTTGTGCGCTTTGTTGTAACTGATCAAAGTCGAACAACTGCTCCAAATTAATTAATACCAGGTGTCTGTCATTCACCGCCGCAATGCCTTCCATATACCACTCATCCTGATGATGAAGCCCCGGAGGATCCTTAATTTGCTGCTCTTCCAAATTGTGTACTTCTGCTACCGCATCCACCACGATGCCAAGCGACACCCCTTGTTGGCTACGCACGATAATAATGACGCTCGTGGCGCTGATCGTTGCGGGGGGCATGTCAAAGCACTGACGAATATCCATAATCGGAATGTATTCTCCCCGTCGCTCCAGCACCCCTAACATATGCGGCAGGGTGTTAGGGATACGGCGAACGTCCGACCACCCTCTTACTTCTTTCACATCGAGTATATGGACGCCGTATTCTTCATCTTCGAGTAAGAAACTTAAGTATTCTCGCGATTGCGTCATGCTCTCTCCTATATCCATCGCTCGATACGCAACAGCTCATCAACATTCACCAATGACATCACCCGTTCGCCAACATTGAGTAAGCCGCTGACATAAGCAATCACTTGAGAATCACCGAGTGGAGGCATAATTTGTCCCTCCCCTTGGTCAACCACATCCGAGACGGCATCAACCACGACGCCCATAATTTTGCCATTGGCCATCTCGCTGGCTCGCAGAATCAGCACCACCGTCTCTCGATGATAGTCCACTTGAGAGGCTTGAAAGCGGATGCGTAGATCCATCACCGGCACGATCATCCCACGCAAGTTGATCACGCCAAGAATAAATGCCGGTGAGCGTGGGATAAGCGTGGGAGGCGACCAAACACGGATCTCTTCCACCATTTGAATGTCCACGCCATACAGCTCGCCATCGAGTTCGAAGCTTAGATAATCACTGCCTTGCAGTTGCTCAACACGGTCATCAATATCAAGCACAGTGTCTGATTCCACTCCCGTCTGCATATCATCTCCTTATGCCGCGGCAATATGGCCGCTCGCATCACTGACACGGGCTAAAAACTGCGTGATCAAGCCTTGAATATCTAAGATGAGAGATACAGAGCCATCGCCTAAAATGGTCGCGCCAGAAATACCCGGTACGCGAGCGTAATTGGACTCCAAGCTTTTAATCACCACTTGCTGCTGACCAAGTAGATCATCAAGTAACAGACCGACCTTTTTATCTCCCGCTTCCACCAAACACAGCAGTTGTTTATCGAGATCATCGTCAGTGCTGCCCAAGCCAAACTCTTCTTTGAGTCGAAGAATGGGAATATTTTCTTCTCTCAAGCGATAGAGCTGCACACCGGATGCGGTCTTAATTTGGCGACTATCCACCTGAAGCGATTCAATGATAGAAATCAAAGGCACTACGTAGACTTCTTCAGCGATTTTCACCAGTTGACCGTCCAAAATCGCCAGTGTCAGCGGCAAGCTGATTTTGAAGGAACAGCCTTGATCTACCGTTGAGTGCACATCAATATTGCCACCTAACTGCTCGATATTGCGCCGTACCACATCCATGCCCACCCCACGTCCAGAAACATCAGACACCTGTTCTACGGTTGAAAAGCCTGGGGAAAAAACCAGGTTAAATACATGGCTATCCGTCAATTCACAGAGCGGGATATCATCAGAAATCAGCCCTTTATCAAGTGCTTTTCGCCAAACCCTTTCTTTATCTAGACCTGAGCCATCGTCACTGACTTCAATGACAATCGAGCCACCTTGGTGATAAGCATTCAGATGCACCATCCCAGTTTCTGGCTTGCCTTTTTCCACGCGTACTGCCGGGGTTTCTAAGCCATGATCAACCGCGTTGCGAACCAAGTGAACCAGCGGATCAGAAATGCGCTCAAGCACGGTTTTATCTAGCTCGGTATTCTCTCCCTCAATCACCAACTCCACTCGCTTTCCCAATTGCAAGGATAGGTCGCGAATCAAGCGAGGGAAGCGGTTAAAAGCAAAACTGATGGGCAACATACGGATATTGAGCACGCTTTCTTGCAGCTCTTTGGTATTGAGCATCAGTTGCTCAAGGCCAGATTGCAATTGCTCAAGCCGCTCAGGGGAGAAGTCACTACTTAACTCTGCCAGCATCGACTGCGTAATCACTAGCTCGCCCACGAGGTTGATTAGGTTATCGACTTTATCGATGTCCACGCGGATCGAGGAGACACTGGCATCACTTTTCACCGCGGGTTTGTTAGCTTTCTTGACAGCGGGGGTTGGCTCGGAAGATGAGGCATTTTCCGACGTTTGTGGCTCAGTGACAGGCGCTTCCGCCGCAGTAGACGCGGTATCCATATCACTGGGCACGCTACGATGAATGGGGTTAATGGTGAGATCGCATTCGTCTTCAACCCATTCGAAAATCGCTTCGATTTCATCGCGTGGGACATGACCATCAACCTGAATATCCCACCGTAAATACAGCTTTTCTGGGTCTAGCTGCGCAAAGTTTGGTAGGTGGGTAGGGTCACAACGAACCTCCGCCCCACCAGGTAATGCATGTAACTCACGCAAAATCCGCACAGGATCATTGCCTGAAAATAACATCGCTGGATCCGGCACAAAGCAGATTGCCCACTTTTCGATATCTGAGCCGGCCGGCTCTTGCGGGGCCAGGTCAGTCGACAACGGCGCCGAGGAGAGATCGCTTGATGAGGAAGAGGCAGAATCATCACTATCCATGATCGCATTGAGGGCGGCATTGACTGCATCGGGTTCGCTTTTGTCGTACTCAGCGTCATTTTCGTAAGCCTCAAGCATCGCGAGAATGCAATCCACACCACGCAGAAGAATATCAATGGTTTGCCTATCGAGTTGTCGGTTGCCCTCGCGTGCCTCATCAAGCAAGGTTTCCATCACATGGGTGAAGCGGCTGATATCATCAAGATTAAAAGTCGCCGCGCCACCTTTAATCGAGTGCGCGGCACGGAAAATGGTATTCATGGATTCAAAATTTGCTGCACCGAGGTCGAGTGCGAGCAGGCCTCTTTCGAGCACTTCAAGGTTCTCGCGACATTCCTCGTAGAAAATGCGTCGCAATTGATCCATATCCATGGCCATATCCCCCTCCGTTGATGTGCCTTACAGCACACGCTTGAGTGTTTTCAATAAGGTATCGGGATTAAAGGGTTTGACGATCCATCCAGTCGCGCCCACCGCCTTCCCCGCCGACTTTTTCTCAGCAGAGCCTTCGGTGGTCAGCATCAAGATAGGCGTAAACTTATATTGCTGCACCTCTCTCACTTGTTTAACAAATTCAATGCCATCCATTACTGGCATATTGACGTCGGAGATGATCAAATCAAACGTTTTAGACTTTGCTTTTCGCAATGCATCGGCCCCGTCGTTGGCCGTCTCAACGTGATAACCTGCCTCCTTTAATGTGTGGCTCACCATTTGCCGAATGGATACCGAATCATCCGCTGCGAGTATATTTGCCATCCTCTTACTCCAACTCCGTCGATCAACTATGTAGTTTCAATAAGGTGGTCATGCCAGTCTGTTGCGCTGAGATAAACAGGCAGTCAGGGACGTTCAACCACTCAACATCATCACAAGTCAGTACCCACGCCAATAACAACTGCAGGCCAGCACCATCGATTCGGSTCAGTTGGCTCGCGTCAATCACACATGAAGAGGCGTCCGCGACTTTCGCCTCCCAGTCCGCTTTGGCTTGCTGTACGTGAGAAACGTCGAGAGATTCTCCGAGTTCTATTTGCATGGCTGAACCGCCCTAAACGGTTGTCAAAAAAGACATCTCATTGGCTTGTTGAATAAGTGTAGCAATAATCAATCGAACAACTTATATAAGGCCTTATTTTTGCTGAGGAGGTTTTGGTCAATGCCTTGTTTATGAATCAGCACCATCAAAAATAAAAATTAAAAAACAATAAGATAAGAAAATCAGGTGGGATAAATGACAAAGCAAAGACACCTTTATGTGGCTTTTTGTCAATGCAAATTAATGAATAAGATCACAAAAAATCGATATGCCAGGCAGGAATTCAGGTTTATASCCATGGAATGCGTCAGTTAAATAGACTTTGACATTCTTAGGTTAATGCTATTAAATAGAGCACCTTAGCCCGGATAGCTCAGTCGGTAGAGCAGGGGATTGAAAATCCCCGTGTCGGTGGTTCGATTCCGCCTCCGGGCACCATATTTAAGAAAAATCCCTGCTCAAACGAGTGGGGATTTTTTTATGCCGACACCGTGTCGGTGACCTTGCAGGCCGCACCTTGCAGGCCGCACCTTGCAGGCCGCACCTTGCAGGCCGCACCTTGCAGGCCGCACCTTGCAGGCCGCACCTTGCAGGCCGCACCTTGCAGGCCGCACCTTGCAGGCCGCACCTTACTGCGACAGCGAATCCCCCCTACTCTGACACTTTTTGCTACCCTTTAAGTCAATTTTCGTTCAGTGCGATAGCGATTAGGCTTTTTACTCAATAGCGCCTGTTTATGGTAGTCTGTTGAGGGTTATTCTTGTCTTTTACCTCATGGATCGAGTGTCATTAACGCATGTCAGCCAATAGCATTAAACTCTCAACAGAGCGACTTCAAGCCGGTCTTTATATCAAACTGCCGCTAAAATGGCGCGATCATCCGTTTATGCTTAATCGTTTTCAAATAGAAAGCGAGGCACAAGCGAAGGTAATACGCTCGCTCCCAACAAGCTTTGTCTACTACTACCCAGATAAAAGTACGACGGTCCCCTTACCCGCGCTGACAGAAAAAAAAGAAAACCCGGATGAAGTCGATCCACATGCAGTCAGCCGAGAAAAAGCGGCGATGGAGCAGGAAAAACAACAGCGAATAGAAGAGCAACGCCGCTTTCGTGCACGCATTCAAAAAGTGCAGAAGCACTATCAACGTTCAATGGCACAACTGCGGGCGATCAATATGAAAGCGGCCAACCGTCCTCAAGCGGCGAACGAGGATGTCCGCATGCTCGTCGATAGCATGATGGTCTTTGGTAGCGAGTCGAATGTCACCCTGCACCTGATGGACGATCCGAGTTTGGCAGAAGACATGTATGCGCACTCACTGAATGTGGCCGTTCTCGCGCTGATGTTGGCACGCAGTAACGGGTACGACAATGACCAGCTTCGCTCGCTGATCACCGGCGCAGTGCTGCATGATATCGGTACCAAGAAGGTGCCGTCGGCCATCGTGCGAAAAAAGGAGCGACTGACAGAGCCGGAAATGAATTACTACCGTCAACATGTTAATTATGGGGCGGAGCTGGTAGCAGAAATGGAAGAGTGTACCCCTGAAGTCGAAACCATCATTGCCCAGCACCACGAGTTTGCTAACGGCAGTGGCTTCCCCAAAGGCCTATTGGGTGATGACATCGACGAAGCGGCGCAGATTGTCAGTATGGTGAACTTTTTTGACCGCTTATGTCGTCCTCAGTTTGGCGCATCCGCACGGATGCCTTTTGCCGCCTTGTCTCATCTTTTTAAAGACAATAAAGCCAAATTCAACCCGCGTCTGTTGGCACTATTTGTCAAGATGATGGGCGTTTATCCGCCAGGAACGGTGGTAAAGTTGTCGAATGACGATCTCGGCATGATTATCTCGGTGAACAGCTCTGCCCTACTTAAACCCAATGTGATGATTTATGACCCGGATATTCCTTCTGATCAAGCCACCATCATTGACATGCGTGACAGTGAACTAGAGATAGACACGGCTGTGCCTATCTCTAAACTGCCAGACGCGGTAAAAGAATACCTGAAGCCGCGCACCCGGATTTCGTATTTTATGGACGCTGACGGCTAAGCGACGACACATTAATCGCCACTAGGATCAGCTTTTTCCGCTTTCTCGACGGCTCGATGCAGCTCCACCGTCAGGTTATCAATAAGGCGTGTCGTACCAAGATAGGCGGCGACGAGAATCACCGCTTGTCGGCTGTTTTCATGCAATTGCGCAAGAGACGTGGCGTCACGAATATAAAATTCATCAGGCTGTAACCCCGCCGCACGCAGTTGATCGTGAGCATCTTCAATCAGATCATCGAGATCACGACGCCCATTACGCATTTGTGCACTCATCCAGCGCATGGTTTTCGCCAGCACTGGTGCACGTTGACGCTCATCGACGGTTAGGTTGTTATTACGGGAGCTCATCGCCAACCCATCGCTTTCACGCACGGTAGGCACACCAATAATTTCAATCGACATAGCCATGTCTGCCACCAATTTGCGGATCACCGCCAATTGCTGAAAGTCTTTTTCGCCAAAACAGGCCACCGCCGGCTGCACCAAATTAAAGAGTTTGCTCACCACGGTGGCGACACCACGGAAATGACCGGGGCGCGATGCCCCTTCTAACATGGTTGAAAGTCCTGGCACCTCAACTCTAGTGTGTGCATCCAATCCGTGTGGATAGAGGGTATCGGCCGTTGGTGTAAACACCAACTCCACGCCCTCCTCACGCAACTTGGTCAAATCATCATCCAATGTACGCGGGTAGTTGGTTAAGTCGTCCGCGCGATCAAATTGCATCGGATTAACAAAAATGCTGACCACCACCACATCGCCTTGCTCCCGGGCTTTGCGCACCAAGGTTAAATGCCCTTGATGGAGATTCCCCATGGTCGGCACAAAGGCGATGCGCTTGGCCGCTTTTTGCCACTGATTAATGTGATCGCGCAGTGGCGCCACCTCAGAAATTACCTGCATACTCGGTCTCTCTATTTAAACGTGTGGGCGGAACCGGGAAATTCGCCACTCGCCACTTCTTGCACATACTTAGCCACTGCCGCACGCGCATCACCGGTCTCTGCCAAGTAGTTTTTCGAGAACTTAGGCATGTAATTTGCCGATACGCCGAGCATATCATGCATGACCAAAATTTGACCATCTGTGTCACCGCCCGCGCCAATCCCAATCACAGGCACAGACACGGTTTCAGTAATGCGCTTGGCCAGTGAAGCGGGAACGCATTCCAGCACAATGATCTGCGCGCCGGCTTTTTCTAGCGCGATCGCATCGGCTACCATTTGCTCGGCTTTTTCTTCCTCACGGCCTTGTACTTTAAAGCCACCAAAGATATTCACCGATTGCGGGGTAAGACCTAAGTGCGCACAAACCGGCACGGCGCGCTCGGTGAGCATTTTCACCGTATCAACCAACCATGATCCGCCCTCGACTTTGACCATATTGGCGCCCGCTTTGATCAATGCTGCGGCATTGGTGCAGGCTTGCTCAGGGGTGGCACAGCTCATAAATGGCATGTCGGCCATTAGCAAACTATTTGGACTCCCTGCTCGGACACAGCGGGTGTGGTACGCCAGCTCGTCAACCGATACC
Organism: Salinivibrio sp. IB282; assembly: GCF_001995685.1. Lineage (NCBI taxonomy): Bacteria > Pseudomonadati > Pseudomonadota > Gammaproteobacteria > Vibrionales > Vibrionaceae > Salinivibrio > Salinivibrio sp. IB282. The sequence goes on from NZ_MUET01000054.1 coordinate 16,432, forward strand.
GACAAGGTATCGCTTTTACCTTGCAGCACCATGCCTAACGAATCGCCAACCAATAAAACAGGCACATCCTGCTGCTCAAACAATTGAGCAAAGCTCGCATCATAGGCAGTCAAGGACGCAAATTTCTGTCCTTGCTGCTTCCAAGTGATCAGATCGGTAATTGTGATTTTTTTCATTGTGTCTCCCAAAGCCTGAAACTGGGGCCCACCGATTAAACGTGATCGCAAATACGGGTTAAACCATTGCGATCAACGCGCGTCAGGCACGCGGCGAGGGTGCTGCCATCAGGCAAGCACAAGTCGGGGGCGATATCGGCAAGTGGATAAAGCACGAACTCACGCACTTTCATGCCATAATGTGGCACCGTCAGTCGCGGCTCGTCGATGACGCGATTGCCATAGAGTAGAATATCAAGGTCCAAGGTTCTTGGTCCCCAACGCTCTGCTTTGCGTTCCCTGCCATAATCAAGCTCAATCGCTTGTGTTGCATCCAATAGTGTCAGAGGGTCAAGCTGAGTGTCCAGCGCCGCGACGGCATTAACATAATCGGGCTGATCGGCCGGCCCCATGGGTTTGCTGGTATAAAGGGCTGACGCTGCCACAAAATGACTCTGCGGCAGTGACTTTAACGCAGCAACCGCCTGTTTGGCTTTTTCTACAGGATCACCGAGATTGCTGCCAATGGCGATATATACCCGATTCATGCGTCTGAGTTTGACTGCGGTTTACGCCGACGAGACTTGGGTTTACGCGTATTATGAGCTTTATTGATCGCACGCACCATTTTTTGGCGGCCACTTTGATCGGCACGCTGAAAGTCTCGCCACCACGCACACAGCGCTTCTGTCTCTTCACCTTCTACCGCACCGCGCATCTCAAGCAAATCAAACGCGGCACGGAATTTTTTCTCGTCCAACGTTTTAAACGCACGCGCCCCGGTGCGACGCGTCATGCGCATTTGCAATTGCCACACTTCACGTATCATGGCGGTGAAGCGCCGCGGAATGGCGATGGTCTTCACTTGCTCATCCACAATATCACTGGCGGCCACCATGAAGGCGTCGTAGTAGCTCAAGCCACTTTCAAATGCCATTTCTTCCGCCCGTGTCACCAAGGGATACCAAAGCATGGCGGCAAATAAGAAAGCCGGGTTAATGCGTTGTTCGTTGACTACCCGCTTATCGGTTGAGCGTAATACCTGCTCTAGCATTTGCTCTGTTTGGCTGGTTTGTGTCTCGGTAAAGTGTGCGGCCACTGCCGGGAAGAGTTGCTGAAATAAATTGTACTCGCGCAACATTTGATATGTCGCGACCCCTTGACCGGATTGCAACAACTTCAAGCTTTCTTCAAACATTCGAGCGGCCGGGATATCTTGCAATAACGGCGCAAGCTCGATAATCGGCGCGGCGGTCGCGCTGTTAATCGTCATATCGAGCTTAACCGCAAAGCGCACCGCGCGTAACATCCGTACTGGATCTTCACGGTAGCGCGTTTCAGGATCACCGATCAGGCGGATAACGCGGTTATTGAGATCATCAAGCCCCCCTGCGTAATCCCGAATAGAAAAGTCGGCGATATTGTAATACAGCCCGTTCACCGTAAAGTCACGGCGCTGCGCGTCTTCATCGATGGTGCCATATACATTGTCACGCAATAGCATCCCATCTTCTGAGCGAGCCGTTTGCTTATCTTTCTCGCCTTTGCCGTGGTGGCCTCGGAATGTGGCCACCTCAATCACATCGCGGCCAAATAGGATGTGGGCAAGACGAAAACGCCGCCCAATGAGTCGACAGTTACGAAACAGCTTTTTGACTTCATCTGGGGTGGCATCGGTGGCAATATCAAAGTCTTTGGGTTCACGCCCCAATAAAAGGTCTCGCACACCGCCACCAACGAGGTACGCTTCAAAGCCCGCTTTGTGCAGGCGATAAAGCACTTTCAGCGCATTTTCGCTGATACCTTTGCGCGAAATGCCATGTGCTTTGCGGGGGATAACTTCCAACTTAAGATCCTCAATTGCGCGTGTTTTACTATCACGATTCAGAACCTTACGGCAAAAGCTGGTCACTCGATTAAAGATAGCTCACCTCGTATTTAATTGTTCGGGCCATGAAACAGCGGCATATAATATATCAGGGTGGGCCATTTTAGAATGCTGTCGTCACTTCCGTTTTTCTCGGTATCTGTGCCAACGACCAACGCTTAACCGCCAGGTCTAATAATTGGGTGGGACTCTCCACCTCTTGCTCAGCCACTCCATGCAAACCAAGAAACGTCATCGCTGCGCGTAAAGCAGGAAGCGGCGCTTGGTTATCAATGGCAGGGGCCCGGTTTTGCTTAGAAAGCTTATGTCCCTCTGCATTGACAGCCAGAGGCAGGTGTAAATAACGGGGCACGGGTTGGCCGAGTTGTTGGTACAACGCGATATGGCGCCCTGTCGGCATAATCAAATCTGCCCCACGCACGATATCGGTCACGCCTTGATCGATATCATCGAGTACCACCGCAAGATTATACGCATACAAGCCGTCGCGTCGCTTAATAATAAAGTCTTCGTTGGCCAGATGCGCATCAAGACCAAGCGTACCATGCAACCTGTCCTGAAAAGCGAGTACCTCGGCAGGACTTTTTAGTCTCACCGCCGCCGCTTGCGCCCCTTTATCTTTATCACGACACCAACCTGGGTAAACGCCACCCGCCTCTTTGATTTGCCGCCGGGTACAGGTGCAATAATACGCCTGCCCAGCGCTTAACCAAGCGTCAATCTGCGCTTGATAATCAGAAAGGTGCTGGCTTTGGTAACGCACCTCTCCGTCCCACGCAAAACCAAACGCCTCCAGCGTGCGCAAAATGTCACTCGCGGCGCCCGGCTGCTCGCGAGGCGGATCGATATCTTCAATCCGAACCAGCCACTGCCCATGGTGTGCGCGCGCATCTAAATACGAGCCAAGTGCCGCCACCAATGAGCCAAAGTGTAGCGGGCCCGACGGGGAAGGGGCAAAACGGCCAATATAAGCGGTCTGCGAAGTCATGATAAGCGCATAGACAGTAGTTGCGACGCCTGCAGCGAGAGTGAATAGCGCAAATTGTACGGGGATCTTGCGCTAACACAAGCACCCTAAAACACAAAAAGGGAGCCGAGGCTCCCTTTTATCTGTCTGCTTTCTCTCTGCCAACCACGGCGAGCGAACAACGAGTGCAAATATAACGCGCCAGCGTTAGCCAGCCATTTGCTTTTCTTTTAGCTCAGCCAGTGTTTTACAGTCAATACACAACTCTGCTGTTGGGCGAGCTTCTAAGCGGCGCACCCCAATTTCGATACCACACGAGTCGCAAAAGCCGAAGTCATCATCTTCGATACGCTGCAATGTCTTATCGATCTTCTTAATCAGCTTGCGCTCGCGATCGCGGTTACGCAGCTCTAGGTTGAATTCCTCTTCCTGTGCTGCACGATCGACAGGATCGGGGAAATTGGCCGCCTCATCTTTCATATGATTCATGGTGCGGTCGACTTCTTCCCTGAGCTGATTACGCCACGCATTGAGGATTTTACGGAAATGCTCAAGCTGAGCCTCTCCCATATACTCCTCTCCAGGTTTCTCCTGGTATGGCTCTAATCCGGCAATGGCCAGGATGCCCAGCGATTTCTTTTCTTTGCTTTCTGGCATTCAGCTTCTCCTAAAAAACCTTGACATGACCCGTGTCTGTCAAATGAGGGCGCTATCTATAGCAGAAAGCCTTTAGGGTGGCAATCTTTGATTTACGCCGCGCAACGCCCAATGTGAACATGCTTACACTTTTGCGTTATGACTAACAAAAGGTACGGAATTAACCAGATTTAGCTCACTCGGCGACATCTGAGCCTGATAGCAGATCACTTCTACCCCTGACGCCAGCGCCTGATTTAATAACTGGTTATAATCCGGGTCGATATGGGGGGCGCCTGTGACTTTTTCAATCCCTGAGTGCAAAACAACGAATAATAAGACCGCACGATGTCCTTGCTCTGCCATCGCCATCAATTCACGCAAGTGCTTTTGCCCACGCGTGGAGACGGCATCCTGAAACGCTCCCCAGCCGTCTTCCTCCAATAATGTGACACTCTTTACTTCTATATAGCAGTCAGGTTTGTCATCGTCACGTAATAGTAGGTCTATGCGAC
>NZ_MUET01000055.1:0-20206 GCF_001995685.1 Salinivibrio sp. IB282
GTACAGTACTGAGCGCACCGCAGTATAGGTTTAGAATCAAACCCGCGATCACCACCACGGTGGGCGATAGGCCGCGTCGCCATGCCAGCGCAAACACCACCAGCATCGTCAGCACCCCGCCAGACATCGCCACCATCGCGCTCGACCAAGTCAATAGCCAAGGGGCATAAAGCGTCGCTAGCATCAGCGCCAAGCTGGCGCCATTCGCCACCCCCAGCGTCGAGGGCGAGGCCAGTGGGTTACGCAACACCTGTTGCATTAAAGTACCGGCCAGCCCCAAACCCGCGCCAGCCAGCAATGCGGTGACCAAACGCGGCCACCAGGTTAAATGCATCACCACCCCAATCGACGCACTGTCATCCAGCGACCATAGAGAATCCCAGAGCATGGACGCGTTTACATTCCACTGCCCCAACTGAGTGGTGGCCAGACTCAACAACGCCGCCAATAATGCCAAAGGCACCCATACCAGACTCAGTTTCATGATTGACTCTCCTGCTCAGGGTTGGTCAATGCCGCGGTCACAAGGCGGGCAAAGCGTAACGCCGATGGAATCGCACCAAAACTCCATACCGGATCAATCATCAATGGCGTACGTCCCGTACGTTTAACCAAATATTGCCAAAACATATTGGTCTTAAGGGTTTGCTCGACGCCCGCGGGGAGTGGGCGCACAATCACTAGTTGCGCATCAAGGTCTAGCAGCTCGCGGATGGAGACCATGCTAAACCCCCAACTGTTGGTGGTATTTTGCCACGCGTTGCTGAGCCCCAATTCACTGATAGCGGCGTGATACAGGCTGTTGGTCCCAAACACCCGCACATGGTTGGCGTCAAGAAACTGGATCATCAGCAGCGGAGGCTGTTCACCGGGAATAGTATCGCGCAGGCTCGCTAATTGCCGCTTCGCATTAGCAATCAGGGTTTCACCGGCCTCCGGACGGTTGGCCTCACGTGCAATCTGCCGCGTCACGGTTTTTAACGACGTCCAGCTTAGGCCACTTTCATAGAGAGGAATTGAACTGACCGGCGCAATGGTGCTTAACTTGGGCTTCATTGCCTTAAAAATGGGCGAGATCAGAATTTTATCGGGGTGAAGCTCGGCCAAACGCTCCATGTTCGGCTGGGTGCGAAGCCCAATATCGACGGTTTTTTCTGAAATGGGCGGGGCTTTCACCCACGAATTGTAATCCGCCTTTTGCGCGACCGCGACGGGCGTCACTCCCAAGGCCAACAAGGTTTCAGTTTGGGTCCAATCCAGCGAAAGAATACGAGGCGATGCGCTGACGCTCGCTGACATCATGGCCGCGGTCAGCCAGACCACAAGCGTAAAAAAAGAGGACTTGATCATACCGGCGATAACTCCCCCGGCATAGCAACCGCATAGCCGGCGGTATGATCGGCAATCGGCATCTCAATGCCATAAATCGATTTGAGGGCCGACTCTTGAAACACATCACTAACCGCACCTTGAGTCAGGACTTGCCCGCAGTGCAAGGCGACAATCTCATCACAAAAACGCGCTGCCATATTAATATCGTGCACCACGATAATGATGGACTTATCCAGCTCTCGGCTGAGTTTGCGAACCAAGGTCATCACTTCAACTTGGTGGGCCACATCCAGTGCAGATAGCGGCTCATCGAGCAGTAAGTAACGCGTTTGCTGTGCCAGCAGCATTGCAATCCACAGCCGTTGGCGCTCGCCGCCCGATAAGGTATCGACCAAGCGCTCGGCATAATCTTGGGTGCCAGTCAGTGTCATTGCCTCGTTGATCGCTTGATGATCGGCTTTGGTCAACCGCCCCAGCAAACCATGCCAAGGATAGCGACCAAAACTGACCAACTCATACCCAGTTAAGTTATCGGTTGCCGGTAAATGCTGTGGCAAATAGGCCACCTCGCGCGCAAACGCTTTTTCCGACCATTTTGATAAGGGCTTTTGGTCTAATGCGATCTGCCCGCTGCTGGTTGCCTGTTGCTGCGCTAACAGCTTTATCAACGTCGACTTGCCCGACCCATTGTGTCCGACTAACGCACAGATTTTTCCCGGCGTAAACGACAAGCTCACCTTATCGAGTAACACTTTTCCGTTGACGGCAAACGCAACGTCCTTTGCCTCTAACATATCCCGATCCTACTTCTGCAAACACAAGCGCGTGGCACTTGCCCGTTATCTCTGAGAGCGGTAATTTTCCGATGCTTAAAAGGCAAATGCAAACCATTTTTATTTCGCTTTGTGCGCTTAGCGCTTGTTAATGAAAGAAATTAGACCTCAACCAAGTCACCATCAGGGATCCAAGCGTCATTCAGCCTCGTATCGCCAAGGGTGAATAGAAGATTGTTGTTACGACTGTCGAGAGCCCTATGTCCGCGCCCATCAGCCTTGTGTGGCTAAAACGCGATTTACGCCTGCGGGATCATGCCCCTTTACAAGCTGCCATTGCCGCTGGGCGTCCCTTGGTGATTTTGTACCTGTTTGAGCCACTGCTGCTTAACGATCCGCACCATAGCGAGCGCCACTGGCGATTTGTCTGGCAGTCGCTGTGCGATCTTAATCAGCAGCTGGCGCCGCTTGGCGGGCAGGTCACCATTTGCCAAGGTGAAGCACTCGCCGTTTTCGACGCCATCCACCAGCAGCAGGCAATTGGCGCGGTCTACAGCCATCAAGAAATTGGCGTCGACGCGACATTTTCGCGAGATAAAGCGGTGGCCAAATGGCTAGCAAGCCATCAGATCCCTTGGCATGAATTTCCCACTGGGGCGGTGATCCGCGGCGCGAAAAATCGGGTTGATTGGGACGCAGAATGGCAAAAAGTGATGCGTGCCCCTCTTGCCGATCCGGATTGGCAACAAACGCGCTGGCTAGACACATCACTCACGCTACCTTCACTCGGTCACCATAACTGGGATTCGCCTGCGCCACGCTTTCAGCCCGGCGGCCCGAGTTGGGCGTACAAAACCTTGCAGTCTTTTTTCCGCGAGCGCGGGAAACGCTATCAACGTCACATCTCTAAACCGCTCGCCAGCCGCAAAAGCTGTACGCGGCTATCACCCTATCTTGCATGGGGTAACATCAGCGTGCGCGAGATGTATCAAATCACCCTCCTCCATTGGCAAAAAAAGGGTTGGCGGCGTGCGCTGGTCGCTATGGTGTCGCGTTTGCATTGGCACTGTCATTTTATGCAGAAATTTGAAAGCGAGCACCACATGGAGCATCGGCCCGTCAATCGCGGCTACTTACATTTTGAGTACGCGAACGGTCCGCAGAGCGATGCGCACCTGCTCGCATGGCAACAAGGTCATACCGGTTATCCGCTCGTCGATGCCTGTATGCGCTGCCTGCACGCCACCGGCTATATCAACTTTCGTATGCGAGCGATGCTGGTCAGTTTTTTAACCCACCATCTACTGATTGACTGGCGGCGCGGTGTGCATCATTTGGCGCAGCTATTTCTCGATTTTGAGCCCGGCATTCACTACCCCCAGTTTCAAATGCAGGCTGGCGTGACGGGCGCCAATACCTTGCGCATTTATAACCCAGTGAAACAATCGCAAGAGCAAGATCCAGAAGGGGCATTTATTCGTGAATGGTTACCCGAGCTTTCTCCCTTGCCCGACAGCTTGATCCATACCCCGTGGCAAATGACCGATATGGAAGCGATGATGTACGGGGTGGTGCTTGGTGAAGACTACCCGAGACCCATTGTCGATATCGAACAAACCGGCAAACGTGCGCGTGACATTCTGTGGTCGTTTCGTAAACAGGACGCTGTTCGCATCGAGAAAGCACGGATCCTCGCCACCCATGTACGTCCAAGCAGCCCTGAGCAAACAAGCAGCCCTGAGCGAACAAGCAGCCCTGAGCGAACAAATAGCCCTGAGAACGCGGACAAGCGCACTCAACAATCACGTTCACCTGCCACTCAGTCTACTGGAGGCAACCCAGATGGCGCATAAAAAACCACATCTTCCCAGCAAGGTATGTTTGACGTGCGAACGCCCCTTTACGTGGCGTAAAAAGTGGGCGCGCTGTTGGGACGAAGTTAGGTATTGCTCTGACCGTTGCCGTCGCGAAGGTCGTCGCCATGCGCGAGCGGCGACGCACTGAACGCATCTAAAAGCGAATTCAATTTTGGATGTACCCACTGACGTTTAATCGATACCGCATAGAACGGCTCATACACACTCGGCAATAAGGCATAGCGGGTGAGCATGCCACTATCTAGCTCATCGCGAACCACCACTTCGGGCATTACCGCTAACGCATCATTGTCGCGGGTTAACAGGCGCAGCATCGCCATATCATTGGCTTCTGCCATGATGTAAGGCTTGAGTTGATACTGCGCTGAGATGGCGTCAAACCCCGAGCGAATGGGGTTATCGCCATAAGGCAACACCCACGCTTGGTGCTGGTAGCTGGCGTCTAAGGTGGGCGATAAGGCTTTACCCGGCCAACCAATCACGGCTACCGGCTGGCGTGCCAGTTGCTGATACTGCCAAATTTGTTTATTGGTCCCCCGCACCGCGATATTGGTTAGCGCCAAATCCAACTGGTGATCAGAAAGCGCATGAAGCAAGCCAGTTTGATCCATCGACTGCAACACATAGCGGCACTCTCGTTGATTGACCAAAGGCTGAATAAACTGCTCGATAAAGTTCCGCGACATGGTCGATAAGGTACCAATGCGAATCGTGGCACTAGACAACGCCCCGCCGCTGGATAGCAACTGCTCTAACTCTTCCCCTTGGCGAAAAATCTCTTCGGCATAGTTCATCGCTTGATAGCCACTTTCGGTCAACGTCAATGTACGACCTTGCCGCTCAAACAATTGCACCTGCATCGCCTGCTCAAGCTGCTTGATTTGTGACGACAGCGCCGACTGCGAAATATGCAGCTGGCGAGCGGTCTGGGTCAGGTTGCCGTGGCGCGCCACCTGCCAGAAATAATACAAATGATGGTAGTTCAGTCGGCTCATCGTTCTCTAAAACAGAATGAAAAGTGATTTATTATGTATTTTACTTAACTGTAGTAAGTTTTCACAATGTATCTCATAACTATTGCTGTGAGGTAAGTCATGTTATCCCTATTTCTCGTCACCCCGCTCAAACTGGTGCTGCTCGCACTGGTTGCGCTTCTTGGCGGTGTTATCTGGCGATACAGTGCCACTGCGTTTGCGGGCGAAGCCGACAAACACCGTTTTCTTTCATCCTTGCTGCTCACTTTGTCGGCAGTCTTGTTGGTTTTAGTTAGCAATCACCTGTTGCTGTTTTGGCTTGCTTGGGTGGCGGTTAGCCTCTCATTGGGCCGGTTAATTCTTTTCTATCCGCATCGGCCTCGCGCCCAACTCGCGGCACACAAAAAGATGCTGCTCGCCCACTTTAGCGAATTGCTACTCGGTGGCGCATTTTTACTGTTGTTTTTCCACTACCAAACCGCGCAGATTGATCAATTGATGTTTCAAGTCAGCCAGCAACCTCATACGCTGACTGTAAGCATCGCCGCCTTTATGTTGGTGGGCGTGGCGATTATCAAGTGCGCGCAACTGCCCTTGCACGGCTGGTTGATTCAAGTGGTGGAAGCGCCAACACCTGTCTCTGCCTTGTTGCATGCTGGCATTGTGAACCTTGGCGGGATCTTATTGATGCTGTTCGCGCCAGTGCTCGCGGCGAGCCCCAGTGCCAGCCTAGCACTGCTGGTTATCGCGGGCGTCAGTACGCTGGTAGCTGGGCTGGTGAGCCTGACACGCGTGAGCATCAAGGTAAAACTGGCGTGGTCGACCGTCGCCCAAATGGGGCTGATGTTAGTCGAAATCGCCCTAGGTCTTTACGAGTTGGCACTGCTGCACCTACTGGCGCACTCTTTCTACAAGGCGTTCTCTTTCCTCAACAGCGGCAATGGCGTGAATCATTGGCTCGCAACCCAACTGGCTGATGCCTCAGTCCCGCGTCGTAGCCATTGGCTTGCCGCGATGGCCACCGCAGGCGGTTTGATTGTCGCCGTACATCTAATTGTCGGTATTTTAAATAGCTTGGCCGCCGGCTGGTTGTTGTGGATGGCGATGACCATGCTGCTATTACCAGCCTTTACGCGCCCAGGCGCTGCCCGCCCGACACGCGTGCTGCTCAGTAGCGTGTTTGCACTTGGCCTGCTCGGACTCTACGCCGCCATTAAACATAGCTTGATTGTGTTTGTCGCGGGCGGTAATGCCACCTACTTATTTGCCGATGCCTTTGCGCTGGTGCTGTTTATCGCGCTGTTTGCTCTGTCACTGGCGGTCCAGTACTGGCCTCACAAAGCGTGGGTGAATCGCCTATTTATTTGGCTGAACGCCGGCGCTTACCTTGATGAATGGGCGACGCGCCTAACACTCAAATGGTGGCCAAGTGCTTCTTTAATCCAACTACAAACGACCCAATGGCAACCGCATAAGGAGACGCGCTAATGATTGCGAAAACGCCCAACGTATCTGCACACCCTGAGTCCCTCGGTGTGAGTGATTTTCGCGATGCCACCCAGCAAGCGGTCGCAGCGATTGCGCCAAGCTGGCCGTTGGATCAAATGATTGCAGTGAACCCATGGTGGCCGCAACGCTTTWCCCCCATTGAGCAAGTCTTTGCTGAGCAAGCGGTGTTAAGTGGCCACTGTCCGCTAATGCCGTCGGCGTACTATCTGTCGCATTGGCAATCGCCCATTAGTGAGGCACACCTTGCCGAGGCCATTTCAACCTCTGGCAGCGCATTAACAGTGAGTGATTGTCTGCGTGCACTGCGCATTCATAGCAGTAACCTYCCGCGTTGGAAGCCATTGGCTGAGTTGTGTGACCGCACTCGGGAAACACAAGAAGGCTYATCGTGGCAGCAAGAAATCCAGCAGCAAGTGAGCCAGTTTCTCGCACTCTATCACCAATACCCACAGCGTTTTGATGCTCAAGGCCAAGGCGGTGAGCACCTTTATCAATGCTGGTTGGATGTAGTGAGCCAAGATAAAGGCATTAAAACCCTCACTGGCGTGGATTTGCTCGCCGATTTCGCCGCTCTACCCACCCAAATGGATGCACTGATCGCTGAAGCGGCCGCCTTTTGGCAACCGATCCTTCACGACCAAGACGGTAACTTGGCCTATTGCCACGCGCTGATGCATGGTTTATCAGGTTGGGCAAGCTGGCAGGCTTGGTTAGATTGGCAGCAACAGCTCAGTGACAGTGAACAACAAGATCATGGCATGGGCCTCTTCGCGATTTTAGTCGCATGGGATACAGTGCTGGCACGCTGGCTTGCCAAACACCGTGAAACAGCGTGGGCAAGCATTCGCCAGTCCATGCACCATCAAGCGGTGAATGTGCGCCATTGGTATCACCAAGCACAACAACAGCTCGCGCCACTGTGGATTTGGCAACAAGCGCTGGAAATCAGTCAGCAGCGCCCTTGGGCACACGCCTTGTCCGCGCAGGCCAGTGTCGACACTCTCGCCACCTCGCCTACGCTGCAAGCTGTGTTTTGTATCGATGTGCGCTCTGAACCGATGCGTCGCGCGTTAGAAGCACAATCTGACAGGATTCAAACCCTTGGCTTTGCTGGCTTTTTTGGCTTGCCGATCGCCTATCAACCCACTGATAGCCAGATTCAACGCCCGCAACTGCCCGGCTTATTGGCACCGGCGATCACCGCCTCACAAACCCATGCTACCCCCGAGCGCTGGTTACGAATGACCAAGCTCGGCTGGCAACGTAGCCTTGATGCGCCCGCCGCCAACTTAGGCATGGTCGAAGCCGGTGGCATGCTGAAGCTCGTAAGCCTATTAAAACGCGCATTACGCATTTCTGGCACCGAAAACCCGCTAAATCGGCTCAGCCATACTGACAGTGATTGGGCGCTCACCCGTGACAATACGCCGTTAAGCGCAAAAGAAAAGGCGGAGCTAGGCGCTGGTATCTTGCGCGCCATGGGCATTGTTGACCATTTAGCCGATGCCGTCTTGTTGGTGGGTCATGGCAGTGAAACCTGTAACAACCCTCATGCAGCAGGGCTTGACTGTGGTGCTTGCGGTGGACAAACCGGTGAGGTGAATGTCCGCGTACTCGCACAGCTTCTTAACGATACCGACGTGCGTGATGCCATGGCACAGCAAGGCGTAACGATTCCCACCAGCACCCGTTTTTATGCCGCCATGCACAACACCACCACCGACGCACTGGATGTCTTCCACGCTCCCGAGCATGCCCAATGGCAAACTTGGATGGCCGCTGCAAGCGAACAAGCACGTTCAGCTCGCGCCAACCAATTTGCTCAAGCGCCTACCCAGGCGTCCAAACTCAAACGCTTCTTTGCCACACGGGCCAAAGACTGGGCACAAATGCGTCCTGAGTGGGGACTGTGTGATAACGCCACGTTCATCGTGGGCCCGCGCACTCTGTCTCGACAGATTAATTTGCAAGGTCGCAGCTTTTTACACGACTACGACATGCACAAAGACCGTGACTTTAGCCAGCTTGAAGCCATCCTCACCGCGCCCATGGTGGTGACCAATTGGATCAATCTGCAGTATTTTGCTTCTGTCACCGCACCGGAAAAATTCGGCAGCGGAAACAAACTGCTACACAATATCGTGGGTGGCCACATTGGGGTGTTTGAAGGGAATGGTGGCGACTTACGAATTGGCTTATCGCATCAATCCGTGCACGATGGCCGTCGATATCGCCACCAGCCAGTGCGATTAAGCGTATTTATCGCTGCCCCTCGGGAGGCAATTGATAGTATACTTGCACGCCATGACGATATAGCCGCGCTGGCGAATCACGGCTGGCTGTACTTGATGCAAATTGATGCGCAGGGTGCAGTTTGGCAACGCGATCGCTCGGGTCAGTGGTATCACCTGAACGTAGCAAAATAAAACGGAGCATGTCGTTGAAAACGCAACTTCTCTCAGCGCAGTGTTCAACGGATCTAACACAAGCCGCCGAGCTGCTGAAAGCCGGCGAACAAGTCGCGGTGCCTACAGAAACCGTGTACGGCTTGGCAGCGGATGCCAGCAATCCTGACGCCGTCGCGGGTATTTTTACCGCCAAAGGGCGACCCGCCAATCATCCTTTGATTGTTCATCTCGGTGACGTCGCATCGATCACCGAGTGGGCAACGCCGATCCCGGATGAAGCATATAAGCTGGCGAATGCCTTCTGGCCTGGGCCGATGACACTGCTGTTGCCACGTGCTGAACATATATCACCGGTGGTTACGGGTGGATTGGATACCATTGGCCTTCGCGTGCCTGCGCAACCTGTGTTATTGGACCTGCTCGCCACCCATCAGCTTGCCGTTGCCGCCCCGTCAGCGAACCMGTATAAAAAGCTCAGCCCCACCACGGCAGAGCAAGTGGTGCATGGTTTAGGCGGAAAAATTGCCGCAGTCATTGATGGCGGCCCTTGCCAACATGGGCTGGAATCGACCATTGTCGATCTTACCAAGCGTCCATTCCGCGTACTTCGCGCCGGTCCCATCACCGCCAGCGAGTTGAGCGCCGTGCTGGGTGAAACAGTCGACGCCCCCGAGCAGCACGACACCGTAGTACCCGGCAATGTGGGAAGCCATTACCAACCCAACACCCGGTTGCAGATTGTGGCGGCAGACTTGTCTGATCTCCCTGCGCCCCATCCGGAAAAACGCGCGGCCTTGCTTCACTTTGGCGAAGCCCCGACACGGGATGATCTGGTCTGCATTGCCATGCCGGATGACGCCGCGCGCTACGGGCAAGCGTTATATCACCAACTCGCCCAAGCCGACCAACTGGGCGTCGATGAAATCTGGCTCGCCCAGCCCCCTCATGGCGAAGCGTGGCTTGCGGTCCATGATCGCCTGCGCCGCGCCGTCAGCTAGTTTTTGACGCTCACAACGCGCGTGTTTGCATAAAGCTTGCCGTTGCAGTGGCACACACAGTGTCTGCAACGGTAAGCGTTGCCTCCAACTGACTCATTCCGTGTTTGGCTTTGACACACCAAGCACGTACCTCAGCCTCAACGGCAACGGGCACTGGATGGTGATAGCGAATATTAAGTGACGCTGTCACACTTTGCGGGGCAAACAAGAAGGTACAATGGGTCAACGCCGCATCCAAAAGCGTGGCAATCACTCCACCGTGCAGCTGATCTTGATACCCCTGCCAAGTGCTTTCTAACCAGACTTTTGCGCTCACTGCAGTTTCATCGTTTTGATAAAACTGCAATTTAAATAGACCATTGTCACTGCAAGCCACACACTGATGATGCGAACGTGGCGGCATCACGCGTAATTCAGTCATGGCAACCGCAACCCTTTCCACTCGCGCGACCGCCTTTACCTTGCCGCTTAACACACCCTCGATGTTGATGACCTAAACGGCGGCCTTGCGCGCCACAACCTTTCCCACGCTCTGAGTGACAAGTGGCGGTCTGTTGTTGTGGTTTTTGCTGCTTCATTCGCTGCAACGCTGGTCGTCCTTGACTGGCATCCGTAAGCGGTTGCCAGTACGCAGGCGACAGCCACTGAGTGGAATTTAGACGACCATTGGTTAACTGATACACATGTAAGCCAGCATCAAGTAATCCCGCTAACGCATGCTCGCCAATATGACGGGTCACCACACGTGTTACTTGGTTAGCTTTCAGCATCGCTATCAAGGCGTTTTTGGCACCACAACCTTCGGCAGCGCGCGGATTAGCAAAGCAGGCTATCGCTTGGCCATCGTCGTCAAACAGCGCGAAATGTTCTGCTTTCATAAAATGTCCCGCAGGACGGTCTTGGTTCATCGCAATAGCAATTGTCATCTTCCGTTCTCTCTTTATATAAATGGCATATGCTAAAAATACGCCTCATTTGTGGCATATGCAATAAATAAAGTTAGAAGAGGTCAAAAATAATGTGTTGAAGCATCAAGTTTGCCATTACAAATGCACGACTTGTGAGAGGTGTAAGGTCTGGCCCTTTCAGTTCGATTTTCATTACAGTCATGCATATGCTTGACATATGCCACACTGAAATTATACTGAATAAAGATTGAACAGATACATGGCGAGGACCTTATGAGAACAATATCCATTTTCAAAAATGGCAAGAATCAAGCGGTACGCTTGCCAAAGGATTTTGAGTTTGACGGCGTTAATGAGCTTGAAATTCATAAAGAGGGGGATGTCATCACCTTACGCCCAGCTCGACCAAGTTGGCTCTCATTTGGCGAGCTCGAAAAGGCTGATAGTGATTTCATGACCCATCGCGAGGAGCTGATAAAAGACGAGGGACGGTTCAACTTTGACTAATAAAATCAACTATATGCTTGATACATGTATTTGTTCATTCATTATGAGAGAGCAACCCAGAGCGGTGTTGAAAAAGCTTCACACTGTTGTCGGCAATCAACATCGCATTGTTATCTCAGCCATTACCTACCAAGAGATGCAATATGGGTTGTTAGGAAAAAAGGCATCACCAAAACATGCGGTGCTTGTTGATGCTTTTCTTCAGCGAATCGATGAGATTTTACCTTGGGATAAAGCCGCTGTTGACGCGACAACTGCAGTTAAGCGCAATCTAATGAATAAAGGCACCCCTATTGGCGGAAACGACACAGCAATTGCAGGTCACGCCATTGCGACTGGTTGTGTACTAGTCACAAACAATACGAGGGAGTTTCAGCGTGTTGAAGGACTGAAACTTGAAGATTGGGCTCAATAGTGCCGACGTAACGACGGCTCATGTCGAACTACTCTTCTGACTCAAACACCAGTGCTTTGCCTTCTACGAGGCAGGCGGTGGTTTTGGCGCGGGCGCGTTTTACCAGGTTGGCTAACGTTTGACGGGATACGCCCATGACTTCCGCGGCTTGCAGTTGCTGCATCCCCTGATGATCAACAAGGCGCATGGCTTCGAACTCATCCAGGCCAATGGTCACCGTCTCTAGCTCACTGAGTGGAATGGCGTTGGGTTTAAAACAGTTGGTATGCGGTTTCCCGCAGATACGGCGGGGCATTTTAGGACGCGGCATAGGGTCTCCTTTTTCGCCTATGCTAAGCGAGTTTATTGCTTATGCCAACAAAAAGGGATGCCAATGCATCCCTTTTCTATTTATTACTACTGGCAGTGACTTAGTCTGCCACGTTACACGCCGTACGTTACACGTCGTACGTTACACGTCGTACGTCGTCGAGGCGGTATTACCGCCGGTGCCTGTCCAGTTGGTGTGGAAGAACTCACCACGTGGCTTATCGAGACGCTCATAAGTGTGCGCGCCAAAGTAGTCACGCTGGGCTTGCAGCAGGTTCGCCGGCAAACGTGCTGTGGTGTAGCCATCCAAGAAGGTCAGCGCCGATGTAGTACACGGCATTGGGATACCGGTTTCCATCGATTTCGCCGCTACTTTACGCCATGCCGCTAAACAGTTATCCAAGATCCCTTTAAAGTACGCATCTGAGCCCAAGAAGGCCAAGTCAGGATCCTTAGCAAAGGCATCACGGATGTTACCCAAGAAGGCCGAACGGATAATACAGCCGCCACGCCACATCAGCGCGACGTTGCCGTAGTTGAGATCCCAGCCGTTCTCATCAGACGCTTCACGCATTAGCATAAAGCCTTGCGCGTAAGAGATAATTTTTGACGCCAGCAGCGCTTGACGCAGTGCATCAACCCACTCGGCTTTGTCACCATCAACCGGCTGGATGTGTTTTTCGAACAAGGTCTCTGCCGCCACACGCTGATCTTTGAGTGCAGACAGACAACGCGAGAACACCGATTCAGAAATCAGAGTGAGCGGAATGCCAAGATCCAGCGCGTTGATGCCAGTCCATTTGCCAGTGCCTTTTTGGCCCGCGGTGTCGAGAATTTTCTCAACCAATGGCTCACCGTCTTGGTCTTTATAACCCAAGATATCCGACGTGATCTCGACCAGATAGCTATCCAGCTCGGTTTTGTTCCAGTCGGTAAACACCTGCTGCATTTCATCATGGCTCATACCAAGGCCGTCTTTCATGAACTGGTACGCCTCGGTGATCAGCTGCATGTCGCCATACTCGATACCGTTGTGCACCATTTTCACAAAGTGGCCGGCACCATCGCGTCCAACCCAATCACAGCATGGCTCGCCGCTATCGGTTTTTGCTGCGATACCTTGGAAGATAGGCTTCACCGCTGGCCACGCTTCTTCTGAGCCGCCTGGCATAATTGACGGCCCAAAACGTGCACCTTCTTCACCGCCAGACACACCGGCACCGATAAAGTGAATGCCTTTTTCACGCAGTGCTGCCACACGACGGTTGGTATCTGGGTAGTTAGTGTTACCGCCATCAATAATGATGTCGCCTTTCTCAAGTAATGGGGTGAGTTTGTCGATAAAGGTATCGACCACATCACCGGCACGAACCATCAGCATCACTTTACGTGGCGTTTCTAGTTTCTCAACCAACTCTTCCAGTGAATAAGCGCCAACGATGTTAGTGCCCTTGGCTGGGCCTTCAAGAAACTCATCCACTTTGGCCGCGGTGCGGTTATGCGCCACCACTTTAAAGCCGTTGTCGTTCATGTTGAGGATCAGGTTTTGGCCCATGACCGCCAAACCAATTACGCCGATATCACCTTTCATCGTGCTCTCCATTAATTCTGTTCTGGTAATTTTTTTGCTGCCGCGGTATCGAGTACCCACTCCGTGGTGCCTTTAGCACTGCGGATATTGGCGGCAGGGTATGGCAGTTGAGTGGGCTCGTGTGAGGCGATCTCATGCACAATCGATTGCTTGCCTTCACCCAACACCAGATAACTGATTTTCTTCGCCGCGCGCAGCACACGGGCGGTTTTTGATACCCGCTTTTGACCCGACTCAGGATGCGAGGCCACCAGCGCGAGCGCGGTATTGTCATACTGAGGATCGTGCGGGAATAGCGAGGCGGTATGGCCATCGCCACCGACGCCCAGCAAGATCCAATCAAACACAGGCGTGCCGTTTTCGCTTGGGATCAGCGCTTGCATTTCCGCACCAAAGCGCGTGGCTTCCACGTCCGGATCGTCTTCACCACGAATACGATGAATGTTCTCTTCTGGAATACGAATCTGGCTAAACAGCAGTTTGTCGGCTTCGCCAAAGTTGCTTTCAGCATCATCCGGTGCCACGCAGCGCTCATCGCCCCACCAAAAATGCAGGTTTTGCCATTGAATCGCCGTGGCGTAGTCATCACTGGCTAAACGCTTAAACAGCATTTTGGGCGTGCTACCGCCAGAAAGCGAAATGTGTACGGCACGATCTTGCTCACTGAGCGTTTGCATCGCGTCGGCTAAGTGATTGACCACCGCGTCGGCATCATCAAAAATTCGGGCATTTATCATAATTCGCAGTATTCCGTGTCAGTCAGGTTTTTGCAGGGGAAGCGCCACGCATGACCATCACGCTCAAGCAATTGATCCGCTTCTTTCGGCCCCCAAGTGCCACAGGCATAACCATATAGCGCTTTGCCATTATCCTTATATTGAAGAATCGGCTCAACAAACTGCCAGCAGGCTTCCACCGCGTCACTGCGGGCAAACAAGGTGGCATCGCCTTTAAGCGCATCCAGCAACAAACGTTCATAAGCCGTCAGCATCTGGGTTTCTTCCAGCGACGTATAATGAAAATCCATATTGACCGCTTTGGCGTTAAAGCCAGCACCCGGCTCTTTAAGACCAAAGCTCATTTGAATGCCTTCATCCGGCTGAATGCGGATCACCAAACGGTTCTCGGGCGCGTTTTTACCGAACACAGGGTGCGGAGTCTGTTTAAAGTGGATCACCACTTCGGTCACGCGTGTTGGCAAGCGTTTACCGGTGCGCACATAAAAGGGCACCCCATTCCAACGCCAGTTGTTGATAAACATCTTCAGGCCAACATAAGTCTCGGTACGCGAGTCTTCGGCGACACCTGGCTCATCACGGTAACTGGGTAGTGGTTTGCCGCCAACTTGCGATTCAGTGTACTGACCCAGCACCAAGTTATTGTGCAAGTCGTCTTCAGAGAGCGGCTCGAGCGATTGCAGTGCTTTAAACACCTCATCACGCATCGCATCAGCATTGATTTGTGCAGGCGGCTCCATCGCCACGAGCGATAACACTTGCAACAAGTGGTTTTGGAACATATCGCGCACCGCACCCGATTGATCGTAGTAACCACCGCGGCCTTCCACCCCAAGGTTTTCAGCACCGGTGATCTCAACATAATCGATGAAGTTACGGTTCCAGAGCGGCTCAAACATCGCATTAGAAAAACGGAAAACCAGTAGATTTTGTACCGTTTCTTTGCCTAAGTAATGGTCAATGCGGTAAATCTGATGCTCGGCAAAATGGGCGTGAATGTCTTTGTCGAGCTGGCGCGCAGAGGCAAGATCGTAACCAAACGGTTTTTCGACCACCAAGCGTTTCCAACCGTGACTTTCATCATTCAAACCATGTGCGGCGAGGCAGGCAGGGATAAAGTTGTACAGCTTCGGCGGCGTAGCTAGATAAAACAAGGTATTACGCTGGGTGAAGCCATATTGTTCGGACAACTCGTCTAAACGGCCTGTTAGCGCGCCATACTCGTGGGTATCAGAGATATTAAATGATTGATAGTGCACGTGCGCCATAAAGGCGTCGAGCGTGGCAGGATCAGTTTCTTCAAGCTCTTGCATTGAGTGACGTAGTTTATCGCGAAATGACTCGTCACTGTAGAAGGTGCGGCTTGCGCCTAAAATCGCGAAAGACGCAGGCAGCTGTTTGTTCGCATACAAATGATACAGGGCTGGGATCAGCTTACGGAAGGTCAGATCGCCAGATGCACCAAAAATAACAATACTGCTGTTTTCTGGAATTACCATCATCTTTCCTTTGATAATAAAGGTACTGCATGTGATTTGCGCCACAAATTAGCAGCGCAATGGCCAAATTGGTAATTGGCCCTACCTATTGATTTCATCGATGTCACCACTGGAACACGCTGATCGGCTAGCTAATCCCTACATTCGCAGCCAGCACGACACAGACAGAGTGAGACAATGGCGGCCTAGTCTAGCACTTTCTTACTCAATAAGCTTTACCCTAACTGGTATGACGTGGCGAGATGCCCACCTGCTGGGCAGCCTCACACAGCTGTTGGATCAGCGCGTCGACTTTTTCATTCCGCTCATTGCGCAAGGTATATAAGCCGACGTTACCTCTCTTACTCGGATGAGCACCCAACACGCTTACCCCCTGACTGGCCAGATACATCTGGGCTCGGCTGGTATAGGGCATCACCGCCTGAGTGTCGGGTAATAAGTCGATACCGGGACTGAGAGCATCAACATCAAACACCACTTGGTTGACGTGCGTCGTTGGGCTGATGGGGTTCGCTAGCAAATGCGCATGCCGGGCATGATCAGGCGTGACACGCATCAAAGGCCAATCACTTAGGCGCTGAGGGTCAATGCTGGCGGACGTGTCTGTGAGTAGCGGATGGTTGTCAGCCACATAATAACTTTCTGCGTCCTGAAACAACGGCATAAAACGCACTTGCTGGCTGGCGACCAGATCGTCAATTTCATGACCGATAAACACATCCACATCACCACTGAGCAGCGACGCCATTAATGCCAAACGGTTACCAAATTCAATATGGACGGCACACTGGCGATCCGCTTGATAATCAAGCACTGCCGGTTTAACAAACAAGGGCCACCACGCTTCCCCGGTGCCAAGCTTTATTTGTCCCGCTTCACGCGCTTGCAAAGCATGAATCTGGGCATAAAGCCGTTGCCGCTCGGCGTGCAGTGCCGTGGCATGCTGATAATAAAGCTCTCCTGCTGCAGTCATACTGACGCCACGAGGGTGGCGAACCAACAGCGGACACGCGAAACGTTGCTCCAGCTTTTGGATCTGTGCCGTCAATGAGGGCTGGCTGATCCCTAACTGCAACGCGGCCGCTTTAATGCCACCCGCCTCAACCACCGCAATAAAGTAGCCGGCGACTTTTTCTACATCCATACCGCCCTCACTCACAATTTAATGGCTTACTTTATAGCCTAAAAGAGATACACGATTCAATGATAACGCGTATTTTTAACCCATTACCACCTTACCTATAGTCAATCAGTTATATCAATAAGCGCCACGCCTATTTTTCTTGGCATCGCTYGCGCGCTAGGCTGTTGGCCACATCTCAAGCGAAGGCTTTGAGGATTTTTATTGTCAATAAGAGGTAATCGGTATGCAGAACGCTTGGTGGCATGATGCCGTTGTTTATCAAATCTACCCTCGCAGTTTTTACGACACCAATGGAGATGGCATTGGCGATCTGAACGGAATTATCGAGAAACTCGATTACTTACATTGGCTCGGCGTCAATGTGTTATGGCTATCACCGGTGTACCAATCGCCGATGGATGACAATGGCTACGACATTTCCGATTACTGCGCGATCGCGCCTGAATTTGGCACCATGGAAGACATGACGCGCTTGATTGATAAAGCCGGCGCGCTTGGCATCAAAATCGTGATGGATTTGGTCGTCAATCACACCTCCGACGAACACCCTTGGTTCCAAGCTGCGCTTCAAGACAAAAACAGTCCCTATCGCGACTTTTACATTTGGCGCGATGCCAAACCCGATGGCAGTGCACCCGATGATCAAGGCTCAATTTTTGGTGGCAGTGCATGGCAATGGGAGCCAAACACCGAGCAGTATTACTTTCACTTGTTCTCCAAACGTCAGCCCGACCTGAACTGGGAAAACCCCGCCGTTCATGACGCCGTGCATAAAATGATGAACTGGTGGATCGACAAAGGCATTGGCGGATTCCGCCTCGATGTGATTGATTTAATTGGTAAGGAAATCGACAAAGGCATTACCGGCAACGGCCCGCGCCTTCACCCTCTGCTGCAGGCGATGAACCAAGCAACATTTGGCGGCAAAGACTTGCTCACCGTCGGCGAAACATGGGGCGCAACGCCGGAGATTGCCAAGCTTTATAGCGCACCGGACCGCGATGAACTCTCCATGGTGTTCCAATTTGAACACATTACCGTCACCTGGAAAGACGGCGATAAATGGCAGCCCGTGCCGCTGGATGTCGCCGCCCTTAAACAGGTACTGTTCAAATGGCAGCAAGAGTTAGCTGATACTGGCTGGAACTCGCTGTTTTGGAACAACCACGACTTGCCCCGCGCCGTATCCAAGTTTGGTCACGACGGTGAGTACCGGACACGCTCAGCAAAAATGCTCGCCACAACCTTGCACTTAATGAAAGGCACGCCCTATATCTACCAAGGGGAAGAGATTGCGATGACCAATGTCGCCTTCCCGTCTATCGACGATTATCACGACATCGAAACCCGCAATTTTTACGACTTGCGTGTTGCAGAAGGCGTTGATCCCAACACCATGATGGAGGCGGTATACCAAAACAGTCGCGATAACGCCCGTACCCCGATGCAATGGGATAACGCACCGCAGGCAGGCTTTACCCAAGGAACACCGTGGTTACCGGTTAATCCTAACTACACCACCATCAATGTGGCACGAGCGACTGAAAACAGTGGCTCGGTGCTCTATCACTACCGTGAGCTGATCAAGCTCCGCAAGCAATACCCAGTGATTGCACATGGCCAGTTTGCGCCTGTGGAAGAAGCCCACCCTGATGTGATCGCCTACGAGCGCTTCGACGACACCCATCGTATTCTCGTGGTCAGCAACTTTAGTGAGCAAAAACAAACCATCCCCCTCCCCGAACACTGGCACGATAAGGCCTTAACCTGCCTAAGCTACAACATGGATCCGGTCAAACAGTTGAGCACCACCTACAAACTGGCCCCTTATGAGTCGTTTGCGGTGATGATTTAACCCTTCACGGTATTGCATGGGTAACACCCACAAAAAAAGCCTGGGTTAGAGACGCCTCTAACCCAGGCTGCGAGGCTAAATAATACTGAATGTCATTAAGTCACTCGAGCTTTMTGAGAGTGCATCACAGCGCAATCGCTGCTAAACAAGTGCCACTCTCTTTTGAGCAAAACTTCCTCTATACCGATGAAATATTAAGTCGCCCTCGCCTTAAATAAACCGCAAAAAATTTCACCAATTGGTGAACTCATTGAGTCGCAAAAATAAAAGATAAGATAGTCACCAAGGTTAAAAAACGGTGATGAATCAATGCAGAGATGTCTCTATCATTGCGGAATGTTTAACCACTCAAGTCATCGAATTAACATCAATATTGTCAATGACGTGACAGTAGTCACTTATTTAGGCATTGCTGCCGATAAATCAAGGTCAGGATTAGTCACACGATTATTTTACTTTTATTCTAATTAATTTTCGCGTGCGCGAATGCGTTCAGCAACCACAGCGTTCAACACGCTCAATTTAGTGACATTTTTGTTATTAATTTACAGGGCTTACAAAAAGGACTGAGTGCATGTTTGTATACTTGTTCGAAGCCAAATCGATACAGTCTTATCTGTTTCAATCTGGCAAACTTAAAGATGTTATCGCGGCGAGTGAACGTCTTGATAATCTGGTTGACGAAACGTCAACCAGTATTCTGCAATCCGTCATCGAATCAGCCGGTTTAGATACCGATTTATTAAACGATGAATTGATAGAATCATCAGAAACGATTCATTTTCTACGATGCAAAGGCGGTGCCTTTTACTGCTGTGCACAAACGCAAGCGCCACTCATAAAGCTGCGCTCTTTGTGGACATTAACCCTGCAACAGATGTTTCCATCGCTGGAATATACTGATGCGCTCACGGAAGCAGAGACCTTGATAGAAGCCCTCGATCTTGGCCACCAGCAGCTCGCCAACGATCGTAATACGCCAACCATATCTTTTCCCATCGCCACCGCGCCGATTGAACGCTTTTCAAGAACCGGCCGACCCAGTGTCCGCATGTCACCGCTGGCGCAAAGAGAAGATGATGGCCTTAATCAAGTCGACATCGATACAGACTTGCACCGCCAGGCTTATCAATCCATGAATATGCGTGAAGCGGCGGCGCTGCAAGACAAATTCACGCCCGAGGATCTCCAGGGCACGATTCACTACCCGCTTGATCTTGAGAAAGACTTTCTATTCGACGATGAGCAGCACGGCGCACCAGACAGCGATCCCACCAAAGATATTGCCCTCATTCATATTGATGGTAATGGATTGGGCATACTGCTGATGCGACTCAAAAACGCACTCAAAGACAAAAGTGATGCTGAAC
>NZ_MUET01000056.1:0-19979 GCF_001995685.1 Salinivibrio sp. IB282
CCATTGTGTTGCTGATTGCTACCGTGTCTCTGTTTAAAGGTTTGGCCTCAGAGCCGCGTGCTTAATTAGCAAAACATCGGTAATCTCGTCGATGACGAAAGAGGCAGCGCACTACGCGCTGCCTCTTTTTTATTCCTCTCTTTCTTATCAGACCTTTTCTGCCGCTAATGTCTATTCCCCTGGTATGAAGAGTCGTGATGTGGTTAATCCTTGACCAAGCTCGCCAAGCCTTTATTCACCTATTTAGCTTGTGTGATATTCTTGCTGACTTTTCTGTCATTGTGTCTTTTTGTGGGCTGACGTTTACCTCGATATCGAGCGTCACCCAGACAGCGTTCAGCAACAATGGCAGGTTGCCGAGTAGACGGAGTAAGGAGTTTACGTGTGAGCGATAAAAGCCATGAAGATATGATGACGCCAGACGGTCAGGTGAATCCGATCGATACTGACTACCAAGTGGGTCAGGATAACGTCGCTCTAAAAGTGGGCCCGTTTGGTTTTGATATTCATAACCGTGTATTTATGGTCTCAGGGCTGGCGATCATGGCCTTCGTCTTTGTGACCTTGGCCTTTCAAGACAAAATGGGGCCGATTTTTGGTGATTTACGTGCTTGGTTAACGGCAAATCTCGATTGGTTTTTCCTCTCGACAGGTAATGTTTTCGTCATTGCTTGCTTAATATTGATTGTCTCGCCGTTAGGTAAAGTGAGGCTGGGTGGCACAGAAGCCAAGCCGGATTTTGGCTATGGTGGCTGGTTCGCGATGCTGTTCGCCGCGGGTATGGGCATTGGTCTCATGTTCTRTGGTGTGTCAGAGCCGCTGACACATTTTCAAACCGCGCTCGATGGCACGTCGACAAATGCCCATGGTATCCGGACTGACTGGGCACCGTTAGGCGGTGCCGCGGGGGATACAGACGCGGCTCGTCGCTTAGGGATGTCAGCGACTATTTTTCACTGGGGACTGCATCCTTGGGCGATCTACGCGGTGCTGGCGCTTGGCCTTGCCCTGTTTGCGTATAACAAAGGGTTGCCGCTGACTATCCGCTCGGTATTCTATCCCTTGTTCGGTGAACGCGTTTGGGGCTGGACGGGGCATGTGATTGATGTGCTCGCGATTGTTGCGACCTTGTTTGGCCTCGCGACCTCTTTAGGTATCGGCGCGTCACAGGCTTCGGGTGGATTGCATTATTTGTTTGATACGCCGTTAGGGGCAACGACTGAAGTCATCTTGGTAGTGTTGATCACCGCAATGGCGATTTTCTCAGTGGTCGCCGGCGTCGACAAAGGGGTAAAGCGCCTATCCGAGCTTAACCTTATCCTGGCGTTCTTATTGCTGCTGTTTGTGATTGCGGTTGGCCCAACGCTCGCGATTCTGACCGGCTTCTTTGGCAATCTTGGTGCCTATTTAGAAAACTTGCCAGCATTGGCGATGCCATTTGGTCGTGAAGATGCCAACTTTACTCAAGGTTGGACATCCTTCTATTGGGCATGGTGGATCTCTTGGTCACCATTTGTCGGGATGTTTATCGCGCGGGTGTCGCGTGGTCGAACCGTGCGTGAATTCATTACCTGTGTGTTGTTGATCCCATCCGCGGCGAGTGTACTTTGGATGACGTCATTTGGGGGGACGGCAATTGACCAGTTTGTTAACGAAGGATACACCGCCGTTGTCGATGCCGAGCTTTCTTTAACGCTGTTTGCAATGCTTGAAGGCCTGCCGCTCGCGACGATTACCTCGTTCATTGGTATTATTCTGGTCATTGTCTTCTTCGTCACGTCATCCGACTCAGGCTCTTTGGTACTTGATACCATTTCGGCGGGCGGAAAAATGGATGTACCGGTCTCACAACGAGTATTCTGGGCATCATTCGAGGGCTTGGTTGCGGTGGCGCTGATCCTTGGCGGCGGCTTGGTAGCGTTGCAAGCGATGGCCGTCTCAACAGGCTTCCCATTCGCGGTGGTGCTGCTGGTTGCGACTGTCTCTTTGTTTAAAGGCTTGGCTTCGGAGCCACGCGCAAAATAAAGAGGTGTGCTAACTGTTTGATTGTTAGCTAAGATAGGAAAGGCAGGCCGTCGGGGCTGCCTTTTTTATTATCCGGCGAGCGCTTGAGCTGTGCCGCTCGCGAAAGAACGGACGCCCCGATCTGGGCGTCCTTCAATAAAATGCAGGTTTAGGTGAGCATTATGGAAGCTGAACAGATTGAAATCGCGACATTTCTTGCGCAGTACGCGCCGTTTGACGCGATGCCGGAAGACGTGGTGGCTGAGGTGGCAACCAGCATTGAAATCAGTTACTACCGCGCAGGTACCGATATTTTTGCTTACGGTGATGAAATTCACGATTTGGCCATTTTGCGTAGTGGTGCCGTTGAGCTATTTCGCCGTAATGGCACCTTATACAACCGTATTTCAGAAGGCGATATCTTTGGTCAAATGGGCCTTTTGATGAATAACCGTGTCCGGATGCCTGCCAAAGCGATCGAAGATACGCTGATCTATTTCATCCCTGAAGCGATGTTTAACCGTTTGTTTGACGACTTTGAGCATTTTGCTGACTTTGTTGAGGTAGAAGACCGAACTCGGTTACGCCAAGCGGTCTCGAGTCATAATGAAGCCAACGACTTGACCACCTCCAAGGTCAAAAAACTGATTATTCGCGATCCGGTAATGATTTCAAGTACCGACTCGGTTCAGCATGCCGCTCAGGTGATGTCCCAAGAGACAGTCTCCTCTATTCTGGTGATGGGCGATGAGCCTGATCCTGACACGGGGTTCAAGCCTGTATTAGGGATCATTACTGATCGTGACCTACGTAATCGGGTGTTAGCGGAAGGCTTGCCTTATGAGACGCCAGTGCAAGAAATTATGTCACCACAGCTGATCACGCTTGACCACAATGCGTATATCTTTGAGGCAATGCTGACCATCTTGCGCTCAAACCTCCATCATGTGCCCGTGCTCCAACACGGTAAGCCGATTGGTGTGGTTGCCCTGTCTGATATTGCGCGCTATGAGTCGCAAAACAGCTTGTTTTTGGTGGCGAGTATTTTCCGCCAGCAATCTGTGGATGATTTGGTGATCCTGTCTCAACAGGTGAAAGATTGCTTTGTCCGTATGGTCAACGAAGACGCGAATTCACACATGATAGGCTCTGCGCTGTCGGTGATTGGCCGTAGTTTCAAGCAACGTTTGCTTGAGCTTGCCGAGGAAGAGCTCGGTGAGCCACCCGTACCGTATTGCTTTTTAGCCATGGGCTCGATGGCGCGCGACGAGCAACTGATTGTTACGGACCAAGATAACGCCATTATTCTGGACGATAGTTATGAGCACAGTGAGCACAATGCTTATTTTGAAGCCTTGTCTAAACGTGTCTCTGATGGCCTTAATGCCTGCGGGTATACCTATTGCACTGGCAATATTATGGCGACCAACCCTGAATGGCGAAAAACGCTCAAAGAGTGGGAGCAATGCTTTGCTGATTGGATTGATAACCCCAGCCCGCGCTCGCTGCTTGACAGCAATATCTTTTTTGACCTTGATGGCGTGCATGGCCGTACTAACTGGGCAGAGCAACTCAAAGCCTTTATTGGTCGTCGGGCTCGTCGCAACAACCGCTTCTTGGCGGCGATGGCACGCAATGCGCTCAATCGCACACCGCCACTGGGCTTTTTCAAAGACTTTGTGATGGAACAAGACGGGCGTCATAACAATTCCATTAACTTGAAGCGTCGTGGCACCGCACCTTTGGCCGATCTGATTCGGGTGCATTCATTGGCGATCGACTCACGCTCGCAAAACTCTTTTGAGCGCTTGGACGATATTATCGAGTCTGGGATCTTGCCGAAAGGTCGCGGGCCAGACTTACGTGATGCCATGGAGTTTATTTCTATGGTGCGCATTCGTCATCAAGCACTGGATATTGAGGCTGGGCGTGAGCCGGATAACAATATTGAGCCAGAGAACCTGTCTGATTTTGAACGTCGAAACTTAAAAGATGCGTTTCAGATCTTAAGCAACGCACAGAAGTTCTTGAAATTCCGTTATCAGCCGAATCGGTCTTAAGGGGAGGGTATGCTTCATTTCGATTTGAGAAAAAAAGAGGATGCCGACCACGTTGACTGGCGTGCCATGTTGGAAACCAAACGTGAAACGGTTCAGCACGAGACCTTGCAAGCGTTTTATCAGCAAGGCTGGGTATCGCCTGATACCCCTGTCTCTCAGGTGTCTTTTGTAGCGTTAGACTTTGAAACCACAGGACTTGATAGCCAGCAAGATGCCATCGTCAGTATTGGCTTGGTGCCCTTTACCCTGAATCGTATTCGTTGTCAGCATGCGCAACATTGGATTGTTAACCCTAATCGGCCGTTGGCAGAGTCGTCGATTGTGATTCATGGCATCACCCACTCGGATATCGTGAATGCCCCTGACTTTTCGCATGTGATTGAGCCCTTACTGAGTGCGTTGGCCGGCTCCGTCGTCGTCGTTCACTACCGCCGTATTGAGCGGGAGTTTCTCGACCGCGCGTTCAAACAGCGTTTGGGGGAGGGGATTATTTTCCCAATGGTCGATACCATGGAGTTAGAAGCGCGCAAACACAGAAGTGGTAAACGCAGTTTCATGGATTGGATTGCACGCCGCCCGCCTGAGTCGATTCGTTTAGCCGACAGTCGTCATCGTTATCACTTGCCCTTTTACCAAAGCCACCATGCGCTGACGGATGCGATGGCCACCGCTGAATTGCTGCAAGCGCAAATTGCTCATGACTTTTCACCGGACACGCCCATCAGTGAACTATGGCGCTAACCATGGGAACGGTCCTCACGACTAAAGTAGAGGCTCTCGTGGCGAGACAATGAACCCTTCGCTGATGGTTTTCGTAGTGGCTCTCAGGGCGTATAATCAACGTGCTACAAGTCAGTGACGAAAGTGAGAGGAAAAATGACATTGATCCATGCGGTTGAAGGGTTGGCGTTCGGTCTCGGTGTGCTATTGCTGTCATCGTCCATTGGCTTTGCGTATTGGGGGATCACCTTAAAGCCAGAAGAGGCAGAGGACATGACGGCGCGTAAGATTGAATTAGGTTTTTATGCGGGGGCGTGTTTTGTCTTCACCCTGCTGATTGGTTATTGGTTGAGTGTGTAACGCCGCAGCGTCTATGGGTGAGAATCTCGATTTCATTCAGTGAGTAACAAAAAACCACCGATGACTCGGTGGTTTTTTCGTATACCCCGCAAGGAATTACCAAACGTCTTTATCGATTTGTTTATCCAATTTCGGGAACTTAGTGCGATCAAAGGTGGGTTTTTTGCCCGCACGGCGCTGATCTTCGTAGTCTTTCATCAGCGCAAACGCAACACCCGATAAGAGCGCGATAGCCACCAAGTTGATCACCGCCATCATGCCCATCGACAAGTCCGCAAAGCTCCAAATCAGTGGTAGATCCATCACCGCGCCGATTAATACCATCGCGAGCACGGCGATACGGTAAAGTAAAATGGCTTTCCGGCACTTGAATATATACTCGATGTTTGACTCACCATAAGAATAGTTGGCAATGATCGAGGTAAAGGCAAACAGCAGAATCGCAATGGCAATAAAGGCCGCGCCCCAGTCACCCACTTGGCTAACTAATGCTTCTTGGGTAAGCGCAATACCCGTGAGACCGCTATTTGGCTCAAGCATACCGGAGATCAAGATGATCGATGCCGTCGCGGTACAGATAACGATGGTGTCGACAAAAACCCCCAGCATCTGCACATAGCCTTGCGCCGCTGGGTGATTGGGTTTAGTGGTTGCGGTAGCGGCCGCATTCGGTGCCGAACCCATACCTGCTTCGTTGGAGAACAAACCACGCTTGATACCGTGCATCATCGCTTGCGCGATAGCATAACCCATTGCACCACCAGCCGCTTGTTCGAGCCCGAGTGCGCTTTTAACAATGGTTGAGATTACCGCAGGCAGTTGTTCGATATTCATACCGACYACGATAAGCGCGACCAGCAAATACGCCAGTGCCATGAACGGTACGATCAGCTCGGCCACACGCGCAACCGAACGCATACCGCCAAAAATCACAGGTGCGGTCACTAAGGCAAGGCCGATGCCAACCGCTAAGGCATCAAAGCCAAACGCGGTATTCATTGCTGCGGCAATCGAGTTGGACTGGACACCGTTAAACGCCAGACCAAAGGCGATAATCAGGCAGATAGCAAACGCAATGCCTAACCAGCGCTGACCTAAGCCTTTTTCGATATAGTAAGCAGGGCCACCGCGAAAGGTCTTGTCGTTGTGATTCACTTTGTACGCTTGCGCCAAAGTAGATTCGACAAAGCTAGTTGCCATACCGACCAATGCCGTCAGCCACATCCAGAATATCGCACCAGGGCCACCCAGATAGAGCGCCACGGCCACACCGGCCATGTTTCCGGTACCGACGCGCGCCGCCAAACTGGTACTAAAGGCTTGGAAAGAAGAGATACCACCTGACGCGCCATCGCGGCTGTTGGCCATCAGTTTGAACATGTGGCCAAAGTTACGGAATTGAATAAAGCCAGATCGCACGGTGAAGTACAAACCTAAGCCAATCAAAAGATAAATGAGTACGCTGCCCCAAAGGAGGCCGTTACCTGTATCGACTATGGACACAAATAGATTTTTAAGTTGTTCCATCATTAAACTCTGTTTTGTCTGTTGGGAGACGCCTTGCTCTTTCGCGACGAGAACCTATTGTTCATGGTGAGAGAGCGAGGGTCGACAACCACTGTCCATGTGAGATCTCTGCCGTCCATGCAGGTGAGCAACGAAACGCGCAGTAGCACCAAAATGTCTGGCTGCTATGACGCGTGATGTTGGATCTGCAACAGCATTTTGAATCCATGCTCGGCTGTTGCCAGAGTGCACCGTTAACCGCGATATTGATGTCTTAGCACAGCAATACACTAGGTGGAGCACGCCGGATAATACCGATATTTGTGAGACAAAACACTAGATGTTTGTTGAGATGTTGGTTTTTTGAGCGGTGCTAGGTGTCAATAACAGTCCTAAAAATTGTAATCAAAATGTAATGGAATTGACGCTAATTACTTGATGTTAAAGCAGTCATCTCAACGCCTTCRCATATTATCCGGTATTTTTTTGACTCAATATTGGTTGCATGCGCGCTGAACGAAATGTGATCAATGCCTCATGTTGCCATTGAGTCATCGCACTGAATCTACTTCTACGCTGCCCGAACGGATAGATAAAGATGACTTAATCACTGGATGACGCGGCTTTTTTAGTCAGCAAATCATGCTTAACCATATCGATCGCGGAGAGCGCTGTGTCGGTATCAATCGCATGGCTTTCAAGCAAGTAAATAAGATCGACCGCGAGCTTGACGTCGTCGGGCGCCTCTTCGAGTGCTTTTGACGAGGAAGAATGTGAGTCAGTCATGATGCCTCCAGGCTGGCGGAAAAGTCGGGAAAGTGAGTGATAGCGGCTTGGATGAGTTGTTCGTGCAGCGGGATCAGCTGCTCATGGGTGTCATGATAACCTCCTCCAATGACCGCAGCGACCGGGATCTGGTGGGCGGCACACCGTGATAGTACGCCTGTGTCGCGTTGAAAAATGCCCTCAGTGGTAAGTGACAAATACCCCAACGCATCGTCTTTATGCACGTCGACGCCAGCGTCATAGATCACCATGTCGGGGCGATGCTGAGCCAGAGCAAGGTCGAGTAAAGGTAACAAGGCATCAAGGTAGTCGCTATCCTGGGTGCCAATCGGGAGGGGTAAATCAAGCGTTGATGCTGGCTTGCGCGAGGGAAAATTTTTTTCACAGTGGACGGAAAAGGTCACAATATCTGGATGTGAGGAGGCCAGTGCGGCCGTGCCGTCACCGTGGTGAACATCGCAATCGACGATCATCACTGTCTCTATGCCCGGCTGTGTGAGAGCATGACGCGCGGCAATCATTAGATCGTTAAATAAGCAAAAGCCACTGCCAAAATCATAGTGGGCGTGATGATAGCCGCCAGTAAGGTGAATCGCCAGGCCTGTGCGCAATGCCTGATCCACCGTTAAGGTGGTGCCACCCAGAGAGGTTAAACTGCGTTTTATGAGCGACGCACTCCAAGGAAACCCAATACGACGCATTTTAACCAAAGGCAAGTTGCCCTCGAGTAATTGGCTTACATAGGCGGGATCGTGGACCGCGTCAATGATCTCTCTTTGCGCGGCGGTGGGCTGATAAAACGCAACCGGCAAGGCAAGCGCTTGCAAGCGCTCAAAGAGCAGCCGGTACTTTTGCAGAGGATAACGGTGACCCTCGGGAAGCGGGAAATCAGAGTAAATGGGATGGTATATCAGTGGTAGCACATTCGCTCCTTACGTTATCGCTTTTCCCGGTAAGTAATGGTGGTTTCAATACGCTCTCGGGCTTTGGTGCATCGTGCTAGACGCTGCTCGAGCGCGAGAACTTGCTTTTGATGCTGTTGCCGTATAGCCGGACTGGAAGCCATCTCAACACTGGCGTTGGCATCACGGAGTTTGTCGGCGAGACGCCTTTCCCAGTCTTGGTGTTTGGCCAAGTCTTGATAAAGTTCACCGATTGACTGTCGCCGTGGCCCACGCCGCGCTTGTTCTTGCTTACGTAAAGGTTGGGTGGCAAGCTCACGTTGCAGTGCGGTGATTTGCGATAACAAGGTGTCGCAAATATGGGTCGCGCGYGCATCCGTTAGCATGCCTTGTTGATGGTCGCGGCGCATCACCGCCAATAAGCCTTGGGCTTCATTAACACAAGGCGTTAACAGCTTGCCTTTGCAGTGAAAAAGTGGCGTGGCAAATAAAGGGGCTTTGGCTTCGCCGCGACGCCGATCGACCTCTGCCGCTTGAACAGCGAGTTGGTCTAAATGCTGAGCCATGGCATCGATTTGCGCTTTCATGGTGTCGTTCTCTTTTATTGAGGGCTAAAACCACGCATCAACGGCAAGTTTGCCCGCTAGAATAACTACCGCGGTGATAAAAATAGGGCGAATAAAACGGCTACCAAAGCGGATGGCCGAGTGTGCGCCAATAAAGGCACCCAGCATAAGACACGCACCCATGGTTAAGCCCAGTGCCCAGCTCACATGGCCTAATAGTGCGAACGCCACCAGTGAGGTGAAGTTGCTGGTAAAGTTCATCGCTTTTGCCAACCCAGAGGATAGCAATATATTCATCCGATAGAGCGACATGGTGGAAACCGTCCAAAACGCGCCGGTTCCCGGGCCGGCTACCCCGTCGTAAAAGCCAAGTGATAAACCTTGACTCCATTGTTTGATTGGCAACTTCGGACAAGGTGCGGGTAGCTGGTTGTTATCACCCTTTGGGTGTGGGTGCCAAATGGTATACACCGCGGCCACCAATACCACGATTGGTATGGCTTTTTCGAGCCACTCGGTGCTTAACACGTCCACCAGCAGGGTGCCGGCCGTGGCGCCAATTAAAGTGCCCCAAAAAGCATGTTGCCAAAACGAGGGAGAAAATAGGCGCTTTTTATAATAAGTGAAGGCAGCGGTGCTTGAAGCAAAGGTCGCGGCCAGCTTATTGGTGCCTAACGCAACATGCGGCGGCAGGCCTAGCGATAACAGGGCAGGCACAGTGAGCATGCCGCCGCCGCCAGCCACCGCATCAATAAATCCAGCGACAAACGCAGTCAGCCCCAGAATAACTAAAGTAGAGAGGTCAATCAGTTCCAGCATGTTAACTCATCAGTTTAAGATTCGATCACGCGCTTAAAGGGCGGCAGCGAGTCGAGTAAAGATTGGCCATATCTGCGGGTGATAATGCGCCGGTCAAGGAGCACTACTTTACCAGAGTCCTCTTCTTTGCGCAGTAGTCGCCCCACGGATTGCACCAGCTTTTTACTGGCTTCTGGTACGGCAATTTGTAAAAACGGATTGCCACCACAGCGCTCGATATATTCAGCGTGTGCTTCTTCAACCGGCGACGTCGGCACGGCAAAGGGGATTTTAGTAATAATAAGGTTGGTCAATAAGTTACCGGGTAAATCTAAACCTTCGGAAAAACTGCCGGTGCCAAAAATGATACTGGTTTTATCATTATTAACGGCTTGTTGATGCGCTTTGAGTAACGCGGTACGCGACTGGCTCCCTTGGCAAAGCAGCTGCCAGCCCCGTTGCTTGCAGGTACGTTCAATCGCTTGTGTCACTTGCTTCATTTGCCAATAGGAGGCAAAGAGCACCAAAGAGGCACGTTCACCTTCTAGGTGCTCAAGTATTTTATCGTTTAATGCCTCTGTAAAGGCACTGGCTTGCGGCTCACAAGGCATCGTCGGGATCACCAAGCGCGCTTTATTGGCGTAATCAAAGGGTGAGGGTAAGGCTAAATAACGCGAGCCGTCGGTTTCGCTCAAACCAACCTGACGGCAGAAATAGCTAAACCGATTTAGAGCACGCAAAGTGGCGGAAAAAAGGCCCACGCCAGCGGCGCGAGACCAGAGCATTTGATCCAGACGCCAGCCTACTTCTAAGGGAGAGACATGCACCCAAAGATCCCCCTCGCGCTCACGGCAGGCTTGCACCCAACGGGCAAGCGGTGCGCCTTTATCGGCATTCGGTTGGGCCATTAAGGTCCACACCTTTTCTAAATTTTCTAACCGTTGCAGGAAAAACGCGGTTTCCGCGAGCGCCGGATCGGCGAGTTTTGCCGAAATGTCATTTTCTTTCAGACGCTCATTGATCAAATCATGAATTTTTCCCAATGCTTGAYGGGCTTTTTTACTTGCGGTTTTAAGCTGCTCACTGGGTGCAATCAGGGCTTCGGGCAGTTCACCGTCGGCAAAGCGATAACAACCGTCGTCGTTGAGCGACAGTTGGCTGAGCATGTTTTTTGCTTCGCGTAACCCTGGGATCAGGGTTTGAATCGCGTCTAGCAAGCTATCGGCAAACCGATGTGCGCGCGTCATATCCGCGGTATTGCCCAACTTAGTCGTCGCTTGATTGAGTTTTTCTAGCCAACCGACCACGCCGAGCAAACTGGCACTGGCGGCTGAAAAGTCACGCGCCACCGTGGGCAAGTGATGAGCTTCGTCAATCATATACAGGCACTGCTCTGGCTCGGGCAAGATCACCCCGCCGCCGAGTTCGAGATCGGCGAGCAGCAAGCTATGATTGACCACCACCACATCCGCTTTATCCATCGCTTCACGTGCTTTAGCAAACGGGCAACCACGGTGGGCGGGCAAACCGGCATGACAAGTGTGTTTGTCAGAGGCGATGGCTTGCCAAAGATGATCAGCAATGGGTTTTGGCCAACTGTCTCTGTCACCACCCCACTTACCCCGACTCAGCGCTTCGTAAAGATCATTCAGCAACAATTGTTCGCTGCGCTTGGGTTTTTGGGTAAATAGCGCGCCTTGAATGCTCTCGGTATCTGCCACTGCACTTAGCTTATGTGCACAGCAATAGCGTTGGCGCCCCTTGGCCAAGATAAAATCAAACGGTTTGGGGCAGATGCGATGAAAAAACGGGATATCTTTATTGGCAAGCTGTTCTTGCAACGCCACCGTCGCGGTGGAAATGACCACTTTTTTATTGTTGTTAAGCGCAAACGGAATCGCGCCCATCAAATACGCCATTGATTTGCCCACCCCTGTGCCTGCTTCTGCCACTAATAATCGGCGTTTCGGCTCGTAATCGCCGGCCAAGGTTTTCGCGAGCTCTGCCACCAAATAGTTCTGAGCTTTGCGGGGAACAAAGTGAGGAAGTTGATCTTGTAGCGTTTGGTAGCACGCGCGAATGTCTGATTTTACGGCAGGGCTGAGCATCAACAGGTCCGAGTTGCAAAGGTTGGCGGCCAGTATAACACGAGGTAAAAACGTGAAAACGATCGCGAACTGCAAGATTTCCTTACAGATATGAGATCTTGGTCACGAATTTAATTTGAACCATTCTTCGCTATCTTGCTGATCTGCCGTTTGATTAACAAAACGCCTGATTTAAGCTATTGATTAGTTTTTTATTCTTTATATTGTGTTTTTAAATGTATTTTTTAGTGTTTTATGTTGTTAGTGTTTGTTGTTTATTTTCATCAAAAGGCGGGTGTTGAGTTAATTAAACTGTGATCTCAGTTCAACAGATGTCAATATGTTATTGTTTTTAAGAGTTTTTTGTCTAGATTGTAATGCGCTTCCGGCGAGTTGACAGAACCACAAATGTTCTGCACGATTAGCCACGAAGTTTCAGTGAACTGGCATTTTGTGCTTCGCAGCGTTTGCTGCTGGTAATAGAGTGACAGTCACCATAAAACAGAGTTCCAAGAAGGAACTCATAATGACTAAATAGAAAAGGCAGTGGATTAACCATGAAAAAGACTATTCTAGCAATGGCAGTACCAGCTCTGCTGGCTGCTGGCTCAGCATCAGCAAGCATCAACCTGTATGACGCAAACGGCGTTAAAGTAGA
Source organism: Salinivibrio sp. IB282 (assembly GCF_001995685.1). Taxonomy (NCBI): domain Bacteria; kingdom Pseudomonadati; phylum Pseudomonadota; class Gammaproteobacteria; order Vibrionales; family Vibrionaceae; genus Salinivibrio; species Salinivibrio sp. IB282. The sequence goes on from NZ_MUET01000056.1 coordinate 12,448, forward strand.
CGTGTCTGGTGCCGCTGAAGTTCAGTACATCCAAGACATCGGTAACAACCAAGACGCGAAATGGCGTCTAGACGACGGTGACGTTCAGTTTGATACTGAAGTTGCTGTATCTGACTCTCTTAGTGCAATCGCGGCAGTAGATTTTGAATTCGAAAGCGCAGATAGCGTTACAGACAATTATTATGACAAAAAGAACGATGAAGAACTAACGCGCGATATTGATATTACTGATAGTAACGGTAACGTCGAAAACAACGTGCTTTACGTTGGTTTGAAAGGAGACYGGGGTCAGTTCACCGCAGGTCGTCAGCTGTTGCTGATGGRTGACGCTGGTATCACTAAAGACTATGAGTTGGCTAAAAATGCATTCGGTGCCGATTATACCCATGCTCAGCAAGTAGGAAAATACGTTTATGATAACGGTACTTTCTACGGTGCTGCGACCTACACTGACAAGAGTGATGGCTTTGACGACAATAGCGTTGCAAACGGTACGGAAGGTTACGCTGGTGCTGGCGATGACACTCGCATCTATGAAGCACGTCTAGGCTACCGTGTTGCTGACGTTGACGCGCGTGTTTACTATCAAAAAGCAGATAACGTTAGCCGTGTTAGCGACGACGAAAAAGACGCATACAACTTCGAAATTGAATACGCAGGTATCGAAAACGTTGGTTTAGCGGCGTCTATTGGTCGTACCTCYGCGGACATCGGTGGTAACGATACTGACGTTGATTACACCTCAATTGCTGCTGACTACACCATGGGTAAAACCACCTTTGCTGTTGGCTATGACAACAAAGACGAAGAAGGTGAGTCTTCAGACGTTAACGGTTACTATGCCAACGTGACTTATGCATTGCACAGCAACGCACACGTGTATGCAGAAGTGGGCGATAGTGATGAAGATGAGAAAGATTGGGGTTACGTAGCAGGTATGGAAGTTAAGTTCTAATTGAGCTTAAACCATTATTGCTACATGTAGCACTGGTTACAAAAGCCGCCTTAGGGCGGCTTTTTTATTATCACGATTTGGAGTAGAGATGAAAAACGTAGTAGGTGTGGGCTTGGTGCTCAGCACTCTCTTAGCAGCGAGTGTGACTAGTGCGGCGGAAATTACCTCCGCGCCCAATATTGAGTTTGTGGTGGTTGATGGTAAGGAAATCAGTTTTGACAACTGGGCGCCGCAGCAGACCATTGAGCTTGCTAATGGCACCCACCAGTTGGTGATGCGCTTTGATGGCGAAGTAAAGCGAGGCAGTAAAGAAGTGATTTTTACCTCGCGTCCGTATCTGTTTGAGCTTAACGTTGATGGACGTAATACGACGATTGATATAGATACTCGATTAAAAACAAAAGTTCAAGCAGAGCATTATTTTGACGATGCGCAATGGCAAGCCGAGTTCGATAACGGTGACGTGATGCCGTTRGAGGCGGTCGAGCTCAAAGGTGATGGCTTTGCTGCCTATGCCGATATGGAAGCGCTGGTGGCGGAGTATAACCGTGCCAACGGGATTATTATCGACCAAGGTGAAAGCAAAAACCTTAACGACGTATTAGTCGAGGTCGACGACCAAGGACAAGCCTCTATTAAAGGTGATGCCTTGTCGCAGTTAAAGCTTTGGTATACCAAAGCCAGTGACCAAGAGCGCAAGTCGTTCCGTCGTTGGATTATTGACCAAGATTAAGCGCCTAGTGTGATGGGTGATCTGTAGTACCACCCGCTTGATGGCTTTAATCAGTCAATAAAAAACGCGCCCAGCTGATGCTGGGCGCGTTCCGTTTAAGCCACGGTGAGACAAGCGAAAGTCGACCTCGCGATCACACGGTTTTACGTGCTCCCGCAGTGGCTCGGCGAGTGGCTGGATCGTGATGATAATAATTCGACGCGCGACACTGTGGGCAGCGCTGCTCGGCAGCATCATTGATTAAATCATCCAGTGGAATCTCACTTTCACAATCGGCACACAAGCCATAAATCTCCAAATCCATGGCACATAAAGCCGCATCGACTTTTTCTAAACGTTCACCGAGACATCGGATGGCGCCAGGTACCCCTTGGCTTTCTTTAATCAGATCCGAAATGGTGAGGTTTTCGCAATGCTTGTCCCAGTCTTCACGCAATCGCGTGGTTAGTGTTGCTACTAGCTCAGTGCGTTCGCGGTTAAGTTCACGCCCCAGCTGAGCAAGGGTTGTTGTATCCATGGTCAGTTCGCTTGATTGGCTAAAATGACGTTTATCATGACGCAGTCACACAAGTTGTTACCCTGATGTAAATCAAGGATTCAGTTAAAACCTTACAAATCGTCCGTTTTTAGCGCTCTTGACCTGAGCTATAGTAGCCGCTCACCGTTGTTATGCTGTTGTGAGTGAAGTAACAAAATGGAACACGATTTTAAAGAGCCCTATAACGTTAAGTACTTCATCGGCTTTCTGCTGGTATTACTGATCCCGACCTTACCTGCCAGTCTCACCTGGCTTGGCATTGTTTTTGGCGGCTAATCACCGCCTTGTTCACTTACCGCACCGTATTCCTGATCCGCTATCCTGTACCTCCATCGTCTCTGCCACTACACTTAGCGTGAGTGAACAAGCGCAACCATCGCGAATCGAGAGGTAGTAGAGATTATGCAGCAAGCACCGACAGCCCCTTGGCGTTGGTTATGGAATGGGTTAGGTTGGTTATGGGTCGCGCTGGGCGCGGCAGGCGCCTTTTTGCCTGTACTCCCGACCACGCCGTTTTTGCTGCTCGCCAGTGGTTGCTTTATGCGAGGCTCTCCTCGTATCGCTAACTGGCTTCACGCCCACCCCACGTTTGGACCCATATTGACCGATTGGTACCAAAAGCGCGCGATTAGTCGCAAAGTAAAACGACGCGCGACCGTCATGATTGTGGCAAGTTTCAGTTTCTCCATTTATATCGTCGGGGCGATGTGGCTGAAAGCGTTACTGATTACCTGCCTAATTGTGCTCTTGTGCTGGTTTCTCCGCCTACCTGAAACGGAATCTGTTGCTGGTTCGGCCGAAAATTCATAACATGGCGGTCTGCGTTTTTTATCGGCGAGAATTGGCCATGAGCACCGACAGCTTGAATGTCATCAAACAAAGTATTCAAACCATCCCAGATTACCCCAAACCTGGCATCTTATTTCGCGATGTCACCAGCTTAATGGAAGACCCTGCTGCCTACCAAGCGACAATTGACGCCTTGGTGGCACAATATCGCGATTATGGATTTACCAAGGTGATTGGCACTGAATCGCGCGGCTTTCTATTTGGCGCGCCACTGGCGCTTGCGCTAGGGCTGCCATTTGTGCCGGTTCGCAAACCTGGCAAATTACCACGCGCGGTGATCAGCGAAAACTACCAGCTGGAATACGGTGAAGATACCCTGGAAATCCATCGTGATGCGATTGTTGAGGGCGATAAAGTACTGGTGATTGACGATCTGCTGGCGACAGGCGGCACTATAGAAGCCACCGTGAAGTTGGTGCGCCGTTTAGGTGGCACCGTAGAACACGCTGGCTTTGTGATAAGCTTGCCGGATATCGGCGGGGAAGAAAAACTGGCCGCGCTTGGGATCAAGGTTTATAGCTTGTGCGAATTTGCCGGTCATTAATGCCAGGCTATGTGCAGGGTCTCGCGTTAGCCATAAGCATACAGGAAGCGAATTGACATGAGCTACCAAGTTCTCGCACGTAAGTGGCGACCCCATAATTTTGAGTCTGTTGCTGGTCAAAGTCATGTGCTCACGGCCTTGGCCAATGCGTTGGATCATGACCGCTTGCACCACGCATACTTGTTTAGTGGTACTCGCGGTGTGGGTAAAACCACTATTGCGCGTATTTTTGCCAAAGGGCTTAATTGTGAGCAGGGCGTGTCGTCATCGCCATGTGGACAGTGCGCAACCTGCCGTGAGATCGACGAGGGCCGGTACGTTGACTTGCTGGAGATTGATGCCGCTTCTCGTACCAAGGTAGAAGACACGCGCGAGCTGCTCGATAACGTCCAGTACAAGCCTGCACGTGGCCGTTATAAGGTGTACCTAATCGATGAGGTACACATGCTGTCGCGCCACAGCTTTAATGCATTGTTAAAAACGTTAGAAGAGCCGCCCGAATACGTGAAGTTTTTGCTGGCGACCACGGATCCACAAAAGCTACCGGTCACCATTTTATCGCGTTGCTTGCAGTTTCATTTAAAGCATTTTGACGCCAGTCAGATCCAAACGCAGCTAGAGCATATTCTTGGTCAAGAAGGTGTCGAGGCAGAGTCACGTGCTTTAATGCTATTGTCACGGGCGGCGGAAGGCAGTATGCGCGACGCCTTGAGCTTGACTGATCAGGCGATTGCGCTGGGAAATGGCCAAATTAGCACCCAAGCAGTGGCAGAGATGCTAGGGACACTGAGTACCGATAACGCACTCTTACTCCTTGAAGCCTTGGCGAACCATGATGCGGTCGAGTTGATGAACATGCTGACGCAGATTGCGCACGTCGGGGTGGAATGGGATGGCTTACTCAAAGAGTTAGCCAGTCAGCTTCACCATGTGGCGCTGGCCCAAGCACTGCCTCAGACGCATGATGACGACAGCGGTGAGCAAGCACGGATCCACGCCTTGGCCTCGCGACTTGCGCCACAAGATGTGCAGCTGTGTTACCAAATGGCACTGCAAGGACGGCAAGATCTGCCTTACGCCCCTGATGGGCGGGCGGGGTTAGAAATGGTCTTGCTGCGTATGTTGGCGTTTCAGCCGGTCAAAACCGTGCCGTATGAACCGGCTACCATATCGGTGCCGACACATGATCCCGCTTCTGTGTCACAGCAGCCGACAAAAAAAGATCCTTCGCAAGCGCTGAATGCATTAAAAGCGCAGGTCTCATCGGCCAGTGTGGCGTCGCCAAACCAAGCGCCACCAAGCCATGCGCCTCAGGAGCATGAGGCACAACAGAGCCGAACCATGGGCGGTACCCCGGTGCGCAATGACCGAGATACGCCGGAAAGCCCCCAAAACGCCAATGCTCCCCACGCGCCAGCGCCTCAGCAGCCGATGGCAAAGACTGGCGCGGAGGAGCCCAGCATAGATGCGTCCGGCAGTGGGGCACGTGACGCGAGTGTCGTCGAGCAAAGCCGACCGGTGGTCGATGACTCGGTGCCGGATGCAGCGCCCGCGAGTGAGCCATCTGCCTCTTCGCCTGCCTCTAGCCTTATCCAGGCGCGTAATCAGCTGCGTAGTCGTATGAAACGTCAAGCTGATAAAACGGGAGATGGGGTAAAAAAGACGGGACGGACACCGGCCAAGACTGATGCGTTATCTGTGCTCGATCGCGTAGCGACGGCGGCGGAGAGTGCATCGCCTGTGTCCGCCCCGGCGCATCAAACGGGCAATTCGACGTCAGCCCCCCAGCAGACATCGCATGGAAGTAAGGTATCGTCAGAGCCTTATCAATGGCGTCCTACTCAGCCTGTGTCACAATCGCCTGAGGTCGTACCAACCCTGACCCCTAAGTCGATAAAGCAGGCGCTAGAGCATGAAAAAACGCCTGCCATGCGTGACAAACTGGTGGAGGAAACCAATGCGCAAGATCCTTGGTGTGCACTGGCAGACAGCTTGGAGGTAGAGCGATTGGTCAAGCAAATGGCGCTCAATGCGGCCATGTCCCAGCAAGGTGAGCAGGTACAGCTTATCTTACGCCCGGATCAAGCGCATTTGAATACCGAAAAAGCCCAGCAGCAATTAACTCAGGCCTTGACGACGGCATTGGGTGCCCCCATAACCTTAGAGGTACAGCTCGGGGAATCGGGAATCACACCGTTAGAGCGGCGAGAGCAGCTCTATCAACAAAAATTAGCGCAGGCGACACACAGCCTGCATAATGATCCGAATGTCACTTTTATGCTTCAACGCTTTGCGGCGGAGTTAGAGGAAGACAGCATTCGACCAATTTAAGACACCTAACCAAGAGAGAGAATTATGTTTGGTAAAGGCGGCATGGGTAACATGATGAAGCAGGCGCAGCAAATGCAAGAGCGCATGCAGAAAGTACAAGAAGAAATTGCCAGCATGGAAGTGACAGGCGAAGCGGGCGCAGGCATGGTGAAAGTCACCATGACAGGCAGCCACAGCATCCGTCGTGTCGACATCGACGATAGCTTGATGGAAGATGACAAAGACATGCTGGAAGACTTGATCGCGGCCGCATTCAACGATGCTGCCCGTCGTGTTGAGGAGCAACAAAAAGAGAAAATGGCGGACGTGACAGGCGGTATGCAGTTACCACCAGGCATGAAAATGCCATTTTAATCTATGCGCACCAGCCAGTTACTTGAACAACTGATGGACTCGCTGCGTTGTTTGCCCGGGGTGGGCCCTAAATCAGCGCAGCGGATGGCCTACCACCTATTGCAACGAAATCGCCAAGGTGGACTGGCTCTCGCGCAAGCACTGAGCACGGCAATGACAGACATTGGCCACTGCACCCAATGTCGAACTTTTACCGAGCAAGACGTGTGTGCGATTTGCGATAACCCGAAACGCCAAGAAACCGGGTTGATCTGTGTGGTTGAAAGCCCAGCAGACATTGCGGCCGTCGAGGCGACCGGGCAGTACGCTGGGCGGTATTTTGTCTTGATGGGGCATCTGTCACCGCTTGATGGCATTGGTCCGGCAGACATTGGCCTTGATGTGCTAGAAAAGCGTTTGCAGCACGAACCGATTCAAGAGCTTATTTTGGCGACCAATCCAACAGTGGAAGGCGAGGCCACGGCGCAATACATCGCTGAGCTTTGTCAAGAGCACCAAGTGGGTGCCAGCCGTATCGCACATGGCGTGCCCATGGGCGGCGAGCTTGAACTGGTCGACGGTACGACACTGTCTCATTCGATTATCGGTCGCCAACAGTTGAAGTATCGCTAGACGCGCCTGCCGTGCCCAAGAGACCGCACCTACCGGTTGTGACATTGTCTTCCTCCGCGAGGGGCCGAAAGACAATGTGGCAACACCAACCGTCARAGCAGCGATGTCAATCACGCTACTGACTTGCAAAGCCTAGCCTCTGGTTAGGCTTTTCTTTTTCTATGGTTTATAGCCTCAGCCTGTGTGATATACCTCGAGTGTCGGCACCTTAACACTAACTGGCTTATATTTGACCACTTAGGCCTTGAAAGCGTGGTACCGGATCCCTATATCCAAGGAGACTAAGTAACGAATTCATTGATACGTGGGCATCGAGTCCACGTCGCCATTAATCCTCATAGTGTTAGGTAGATTGACATGAGCGTGAAAACCCCAGAAAAACATCAGTTTGGTTCTGATACTTCCAAATTGCTGCAGTTGATGATCCACTCTCTCTACTCAAACAAAGAGATTTTCCTGCGAGAGCTAGTGTCAAACGCGTCAGATGCTGCTGATAAGCTGCGTTTTAAAGCGTTGTCCGCCCCTGAGCTGTATGAAAATGACGGTGACCTGCGCGTTCGCCTTTCCTTTGATAGTGATGCCGGTACGTTAACTGTCTCAGACAATGGTATTGGTA
>NZ_MUET01000057.1:0-19958 GCF_001995685.1 Salinivibrio sp. IB282
CATGATTTCCTCTCTATAGAGGAAAATGTCATAGTAAGCCTCTGGTTAAGGCAAATACTGATAGCTAAGGAATTCAGGTATGGATCTTAATAACTTTCATGCTCAGTTATCCGCGCTAGAAGCCGAGCTGTTGGCTGAATTAGAGGTAGGAGAACAAAATGGGGCGGATAGTACGGTTACACTAGACCAACAAAGTGTCGGCCGCTTGTCGCGAATGGATGCGATGCAGGGCCAACAAATGGCGCTTGAACAAAAGAGGCGTCGAAAAGAACGCTTATTACAGGTTAGAGCAGCCATTAAGCGCATTGAAGATGAGGATTATGGGTTTTGTCTTGATTGTGACGAACCGATCAACCCGAAGCGCCTTGAAATTGATCCTTGCGCACAACGTTGTGTGGCCTGTGAGGAGAAACAGGCATGAGTATTAGCGTCTTCGAGAAGAACGACTCGTTGAGCCACCACCAGGTTATATCAGTTATTAATGGGAATATATGTTCGCGCGATCTTATGCGATTTTGATAAAAAACCAATGGCCGTTAATTGCTTTTGGCTTTCTGTCGATCTTTTTTGGCAACATTGGCCAATCGTTTTTCATCAGCTGGYATGGCAGCAGTCTTAAAGAGGCGCTGCTATTAAGTGATGCCACCTACGGCGGGATCTACGCCATTGCCACTATGACCAGTAGTGTGTTGGTGATTAGCTTTGGTGGTGTAGTGGATCGTATACGGGTCGATAAACTCCTGATCTTTTTCGCCATGTTACTGATGATCGCGTGTGCGCTGATGTATTCCGTTGACAGTGTGATAGGGCTGTTGGTGGGGTTCTTTCTATTGCGGTTTTGCGGACAAGGCTTTTTGCCTCACATCGCGCAGGCCACTGTGATTAAGCGTGCCCAGCAAGACAAAGGCAAAGCCATTAGCTTAGTCGGCAGTGGGGTCGCCATTGGTGAGGTGGTTTTACCCTCAATTGTCATTGGCTTAATCGCGTTTTTAGGCTGGCGAGAAAGCTGGTTATTCATTGGATCCACCCTGTTAGTGGTGTTTTTACCACTGGTGCTATTTCTGGTCCGAAAAGCCGATCTTAAACGGACGCGCATCGAAGCAGACCATCAAAACCAAGCCAGTGATGCCAGCCGACGACAAGTGATTCGCGACTGGCGCTTTTGGATGATCATACCCATTGCCTTGGTGACGCCGTTTTTGGTGACCGGCGTATTTATCCAACAGGACTTTATTCTGGCAGCCAAACAGTGGACGCCAGGTGTATTAGCGGGCAGTTTCGTCTTTTACGGGGCCGTGCATTGGTTGAGTTCTGTTATCTCCGGCAGCCTGATTGATAAATACCGGTCGCGAAATGTGCTTATCTTAATCCCCATTCCACTCGTTCTCGGCCTAATGGTGATTGCCAATGTTAATCACACCCTTGCCGCACCGCTTTTCATGTGCCTTTTCGGTTTAGCGATTGGCGCAACCAATCCGGTGATTAATACCTTATGGGCAGAAATGTACGGGGTCTCGCATATTGGTGCCATTCGTTCTCTGGTGACGGGCATGATGATCCTGTCCACCGCCTTGGCACCTTGGGTGTTCGGCATGGTTATCGATATCGGTTGGACGCTTAACCAACTGATTTATGCCCTGATTGGGTTGATTCTCTCCTTTACCGTGTTGCTGGTGCCTGTGTATCCACGCCTATAAACGGCAGCGCTGAACGTGGTGTGCGAAAGCGACCTTTGCCTGATGGCCGAAGTAGGCGAAAAAGAGGGCTGAAGAAAAGAATGAAATAAATCTGTGTCAAAAATATCACAATCATAGATTAACTATATGATTTATAAAAAATAAGTCTTTGTTGGGCTAAAAAAGGGGAGTTGACGCTTGGTCAATAAGTGACTAGGATCACGCGTTTTGATTTTCAGGTGAAATCAGGCCTGAAATGCGCGACACCTTTTTTAACCCAATTTTGTAGAGACGTTCATGATAGATAGAATTCAGCGTGATTGGTTCTCCAATGTACGCGGCGATATGCTTGCGGGTATCGTTGTAGCATTGGCTTTGATCCCAGAAGCGATTGCCTTCTCGATTATTGCCGGTGTGGATCCGAAAGTCGGCCTTTACGCCTCCTTTAGTATCGCCGTGATTATTGCCTTTGTGGGCGGACGCCCGGGCATGATTTCCGCCGCAACCGGTGCGATGGCACTGTTGATGGTGACCTTGGTAAAAGAGCATGGGCTTGAGTACCTATTGGCGGCGACTGTGCTAACCGGGATACTTCAAATTGCGGCCGGTTATTTAAAACTCGGTAACCTGATGCGTTTTGTTTCTCGCTCAGTGGTAACCGGGTTTGTCAACGCGCTCGCGATCCTGATCTTTATGGCGCAGTTGCCAGAGCTTATTGGTCCGGAAATCATCCGCGAGACCGAAATCATGTGGCATGTGTATCCGATGACGGCTGCAGGCTTAGCGATTATTTATCTTTTCCCTTACGTTCCGCGTATTGGCAAAGTCCTTCCTTCTCCGTTGATGTGCATTCTCATTCTGACCGGTATTGCCATGGCGTATAACCTGGACTTGCGTACTGTGGGTGACATGGGTGATTTGCCTGATACCTTGCCGGTTTTCCTATGGCCGGATGTGCCGCTAAACGTTGAAACCTTGGCGATTATCTTCCCATACTCAGCGGCATTGGCTGTGGTGGGCTTGTTGGAGTCAATGATGACTGCCACCATCGTTGACGACCTGACCGACACAGACAGTGAGAAAAACCGTGAGTGTAAAGGTCAAGGTGTTGCCAATATCGCCACTGGTTTCTTGGGCGGTATGGCCGGTTGTGCGATGATTGGTCAGTCGGTCATTAACATTAAATCCGGTGGACGTGGTCGTCTTTCTACCTTGTCCGCCGGTGTGCTACTGCTGATTATGGTGGTGTTCTTAAGCGACTGGCTCAGCCAAATCCCGATGGCCGCACTGGTGGCGGTAATGATCATGGTGTCTATCGGTACCTTCTCTTGGGAGTCGATCGTTAACCTGAAGTCACACCCACTATCAACCAATATCGTCATGGTCTCGACCGTGGTGGTCGTGGTGCTTACCCACAACCTTGCGATCGGCGTGCTAGTTGGGGTGTTACTTGCGGCCTTGTTCTTTGCCAATAAGATTGGTCGCTTTATGGTGGTGAAAAGCGAGCCGGAGGACAACGGCGATGCACGTACCTATCGTGTTGTGGGTCAAGTCTTTTTTGCCTCGTCAGATCAATTTTTGTCGTCGTTTGACTTCAAAGAAGCGTTGGAGCGTGTCACCATCGATCTCTCGGCAGCGCACTTTTGGGATATTACCTCCGTGTCTGTCCTTGATAAGGTGGTTATTAAATTCCGCCGTGAGGGTACCGAGGTGAATATCGTCGGCATGAATGATGCGACTGCGACCATCGTCGACAAGTTCGGCGTGCACGATAAGCCCGAAGAAGTAGAAAAAATGATGGGTGGCCACTAAGGAGACCGACCATGGAACAAATTACCGCGTGCGTAGATGGCCCGCATTATTCAAAGCAAGTCGCAGATTTAAGCGTTTGGGCCGCCAAGCGCTTGTCTGTGCCTTTGACACTTTTGCATGTGCTGGATAAATCCTCACACCAAGCGGAGCCTGAACTATCAGGCAACTTGGGAGTGGGTAGCCGTGAACAACTGCTACAAGAGCTGGTGGAGCTGGATGAGCAGCGTGCCAAGCTGGAAATGAAGCACGGCAAAGCCTTGCTGTCTGAGCTGGAAGAAGACGCTAAAGCCAAAGGGCTGGAAGACGTGCGCAAATTGCAGCGTCATGGCAACTTGGTGGAAACCCTGCTTGATATCGAGCCACAGACGCGAGTGTTAGTCTTGGGTAAATCCGGTGAGTTGCACCAAAGCGATACCAAGGCAATCGGCTCACAGCTTGAAAGCGTGGTGCGCTCGATTAAAGCGCATACCTTGGTGGCTAACGGCGAGTTTTCAACACCTGAAAGCTACTTATTAGCGTTCGATGGCAGCGATATCAGCGAAAAGCTAGTGGAAAAAGCATTGAGCACACCGCTGTTGGCAGGAATGACTTGTCACTTGGTGATGGTAGAAGATTCGCAAGAAAAGCTGGCAGCGTTTAAACGCGCAGCCGAGCGCTTGAAAACAGCGGGCGTCGATGTGGTTGAGGCTCAGCTAACTGGCGACGTTCATCGTRCGATTTTAGATTACCAAGCGTCCAATCAAGTTGGATTGATCGTGATGGGAGCCTACGGTCACTCAAAATTACGTCAGTTCTTTGTGGGGAGCAATACCACTAAATTGCTGGTCGAGTCGACGGTACCCATGTTATTGATCCGTTAATCGCGAGCGGACAACGATAGCAATAAAAAACCCGCAGCGATGCGGGTTTTTTTGATCTGACTGTCACTGTCTGGCGGCAATGCGCTATTGCTTGATGGTAATGCACTATTTCTTGATGGTAATGCACTACCGAGTGGCGTTATCAGTATTTAAAGCGCGTGGTAAACATAAATTGGTCACCGTACCACTCGTTAACCCGGTAGGCTGCCCCCAGTGAGAAGAGTTCAGTGGCATGGAAGCGCCCGTAGGCAGAGCCAAAGGTATCTTCTTCGTCATCAACGGTAAGTAGGCCGATTTCACCGCCTACTTCAACTTGTGGCCCAAGCCACTGGCGTATGCCTAGGTTAATTTCCAAGCCTACATCGCTGTCAAAGTTATCTTTGTTCACGCCACGCGCGAGTAGCTCACCGGTTAAGTCTGCCCAGTTGTTAATGGGCGCATGAAAGCCAATCCCAGCCGCTGTGTCCCAATCGGAATCAAATTCGGTATCCGCTTCGACGCGTACGTGCGCGTTGGGATGGATCGACATGCTAAATCCTGCACCATAGGTGAGTGGGCTAACACCGATGCGTCCTTCCAGATAGTCGTAACTGAAGTTACTCATGGTGGTGAGGTTGGCGTCTTCTTCATTGGCCACGGCGCTGAACGAAGCCAAAGCGACAATCGCGCTGGCTAAAAGAGATTTACGCATTATCAATTCCACTTGTTATTGGTGTTCAAATCATTCTATAAGACGATTGCGCGCAGAAACAAGCACATCCGCCCGTGAGTCAGGCTTTTTTACCGATTTTTGACCTACCGGGTGGTACGAGCTGGCTTGGCGACTACTCTGCGCCCATATCCCATTTGTTGCGGTTGATGGCCTCTACAATCCGAGGCGTGTCCAGTACGCTGGTCCATGGCAATAAATTGGCTTCGTGCGCGATGACATAGCTGGTGAGCTGGTCGGTCACCACACTGACTAAGGTCTCTTTTTGCCAAGGTTTAGCGAGGTAATAGTGCAAACTGGCATGATTAACCGCAGAGACTGTGTCTTCCAACCCTGCTTGGCCGGTCAGTAACACTTTGCGCGTCGATGCGGTTTCTGGCTGATGGGCTAACTCAATCAAAAACTCTACGCCTAGCTCGCCGGGCATAATATGGTCACACAGAATCAGTGCCAGCTTGGTGCCTTCGGTGGCCATGTCCGCAATCACTTCTCGCGCTTCTGCGACTGATTCTGCCGCTTCTATCTCAAAGTGGTCGGTAAACCCTTGCAAGTCATCTACCACGCTATCGAGCACGTCACGCTCATCATCGACACATAGAACTAAATATTGGCTCATTGTTGGGGCTCCTTACTGACAGAGGCGGGAAGTTCAATGGGTAAAGTGACGGTCATTGTGGTACCGATACCTGGCTGGGAGCGAACCTGAATATCCCCGCCTTGCTCATGGATAATGGTTTGACACATGGTCAGGCCAATGCCTAAACCAAAGTGGCCTTCGCGTTTGGTGGTGTAATTTAACGCAAACATTTTTTCTTGCTGCTCAGGCGTCATACCGGTGCCGGTATCACTGATCGATACTTCTATCGTGCCAGAGGCTTGGTCATTGAGTGTTTTTACTGTCACGGTCAAGGTGCCTGGTGTTTGCATCGCATCTAAGGCATTGGCAATGAGGTTTGTCCACACCTGCGCCAAGGCAGAAGGCTGAGCGATAATATCGGGCACCCAGTCATAGCGCTTTTCCAATTGGTGAGGCTTGAGTCGATGCTCAAATAAGGTGAGGGTATCGTCAATGTTCTCAATAATACGGGTGCGTTGGCGCTGTTCACTGTCTTGACGGGCGTAGGTGCGTAAGCTTTTGACGAGATCGGCAATACGCGCCGCGCACACATGATTAGAGCGTAATAACCGCCCACAGCGGGCGTATTGCTTCCAGGTAGTGAGTTCGCGACTAAAGTCCTTACCCAGATGTTGTTGCCAGGCTTGGATATCTTCAGGTTGATATAGTCCGATGTTGACTAAATCGCGCGCGATACGTTTATCCCCGGTGACGTCGCTTAAGGTACGGGTATAGGTTCGCGCCGTCGCCGTTGATAAAGGGGTACTCTCGCGGTTTGTTTGTAAAAGCGACAGGGCTTGCTCGCGGCTGGCTGAGGCCAACGGCGTTTTTGCCACTTCCTCTAGAGCGTCTGCGAGTGCATCACTGTTGCGTAAAATCGCTGACACTGGGTTATTGAGTTCGTGAGCGACGCCCGCCACGAGTTGCCCCAGTAGTGCCATCTTTTCTTTTTCTAATAACTGGCGGTTGGCCTCGTCCAGTGAGGCGAGCGTTTGCTGCAGCTGGATTTCGGTATCGATACTGCGCTTTAAGCGTTGGTTAAAGTGCAGCAACAGGTATTGAATAAACAAGGGCAGCAGCTCAGAGCGGCTGGTCATTATTTTACTAAATAATACATGATCGATTTTGATCACCTGCGTCCGAGTGAGAGTGCGCCCCGTAGAGAAAGAAACGTCTCCGGTCACAAACGACATACTGCCAATCAAGCTGCCGGAAGACAGGGTGGAAACATGGTGCTCTTGCCCTTCGTCATCTGTTTTATACAGCCCAACGTCACCATCGGTGATAAACCACAAAAATGCATTATCTTGATTTTCTTWGGTCAACACATGGTTGGCACTGTAGGTGCGGCACGCACGGCTTTCATCGTTGCCTTCAAAAAACGCATATAAACCGGCGATCACGCGATCAGCAATGGCCGCTTTGTCGGTCTCGCCTGGCGCTAACAATTGCGCTTGAAACTGGCTTATCTCGCGCTCAACTTGGGCATCTAACAAGGTGCGGTGATCTAACACTTCAGCGTAGCGCAGTAAATCATGTTGGCAATAGCGCAACACGTAGGTAGTCAGTTCTTTTTCGGCGACACGCTGCATCTCCTCGGCTCGCCAAGGCTTGTGCATACAATAATTGAGTCGGCCCTCATTCACCGCCTGCAAAATAATATCGTATTGCGGTGCTTCACTGAGCAAAACAGTTCGTGCGCCTTGGCTCGCCGCGTGATTGTCGACATTGACCAATAAATCGATGCCTTGGTGATCGCCAGCAAGGTTATGGCAGATCAGTAATGCTACCTGTTGCTCGTTAGCCTCAAAGTCGTCGAGCATGGTATAGGCGTCGTCTGGGGTCTCTGCACTGCAAAGATCAAACACATCACGAAACGGCGCGAGGTCGTGAGACAACTGCTCTACCACGAGAGGGTCTTGGTCAATGCACAATATAACGAAAGGATTCATAGACTCTGCTGATTTACCACGACGATGCGTTTATTGTATGCATTTATCCATCACAATGATGCGAAATGGTCGACATTCATGACGATACCCTCGGTATATTATGCTGCGCTATGACAGGGCGTTATCTTCAGCGCCTAATTTTAGTTACACTATGGCTTTTCGCATGCTTGAGGCAAAGAAAACATGTTTTTAGGAAAGTATGGTGCCATCGCTGGTGGCCTAGCGATTGTGGCGTGTTGGCCGTTTGCGACTGGCCAGATTGCACACTCGATGTATGAGCGAGAAGTCGACCAGCGTTCAACCCCAGAATTTACCCTCGAGCAGCAGACGTATGAGCGCGGGTATTTAACCTCGCAGGCGGTCACGCGTGTCGTATTTCAGGGTGAAACCAAAGCGATGCTTGCGCAGTCGGGCTTACCCGTTAGCTACGAAATCGCCTCAGAGATCTCGCACGGTGTATTTGGTGTGTCGTCAAGCAACACGTTAGTGATGACGCCTGAGCTACAAGCGATCACACAAAAAGCGTGGCCCGGTAACCCAACCCCAATTCGTTTAGAGCTAGATACCTTGATGACAGGGGCATCCGATTATCACCTTACCGTCGCGCCTTTCTCGTTATCAGAGGCGAGCAGCAATCTGACCGCGAGTGAGCTAAGTCTACAAGGTGAGATTGACCGCAAAGGGCATGTTAAAGCCAACTTTTCTTTACCCGCACTGGCCTTCAATGACGATAGTGGGCAGCAACTCAAAGTGGATAGCGTGTCGGGGTCAGGAAGTGGCTATTTGCAAGATGGTCTGTGGATTGGTGAACAATCTTTATCGCTCGAGCAAGCGCACTTCAGTGATGTCAGTGGTCAATCCTTAACGCTGGATAACGTAGAGCTTGAGATAGGGAATCAGTTGGTTGCGTCTGAGTCAGCGTCAACCCGTCATCTAAACAATACCAACCAATTGACAGTAGGGACGATGGCGTTACCGAACAACACGCAGTGGCGGAACTTGGTGGTGGCACTCGATGCCAATCATCTTGATTACAGTGCCATGTCCCAAATCGCGTTATTCTCGTCGCAGTGGCAAGAAGGTGGCGCGCCAGTGAGTATGGAGGCCTTTGACCAAGCTTTGGTGCAATTGTTGCAGTCGGGGTTATCGATCGACTTGTCGCCTGCCAACTTAACCGTGCCAGAAGGGGATATCAGTGTCGACATGCACGTCGATGTGCAAGAGAGTGAGTCAACCGGCGTGTTCAATTTGCAGCAACTGGTGAATCAGGTAAGTGGTGATCTGGATATCTCGGTACCCAACGGGGTGCTGACACAGTCACCATGGCAAGCAAAAATACAAGATCTGACCAAAGCCGGCTTTGTCACACAAACCGATAAAAATACCGTGCTGTCTGCCAAAATTGAGGGAAACCAAATCATCACCTCTGATGGCTCTGCCGTACCGTTGGTACAGTTTGTCATGTTTATGTTGATGTAAACGCGCCTTGGGCACTGAGTTAAGACGCCAGTGCCCGTAGTTATCCATAACAATAAAAGCGAACGATGATGCAGTCTTTGCCTGAACTTAAGGCCAAAAAATACAAAACGGTGAGAGAAGAGACCGTCATGGGGTTACGTGCTGTGGCATTTATGAAGCATGGCACCACGACGCAAGTGCAAATCAAGACACCAGTGGGACAAACGTACCGGTGTGAATGTACCTTTATCGGTTTTGATGGTGAAAAGCGCTTGTTCTTTTCGTTACCGACGGAAAACCTTAATCAAGTTAATCAATTTTTTATTGAGGGATATCGCCTGGCAGTCGATGCTGTCTCTGACGAGGGTGAGGGGGCCAAAGTGCGGTTTGCGTCTAAGATCTCAACCGTGCTCAAAACGCCAATCAATTTGGTCATGGTCGAGTTACCGCAACAAGCCAAGCTGATCCAACAGCGCAAAGACAATCGTTATGAATTAAACGTCAAAGGGGAAATCCCGCTCGATCATCGTCGTTTGCCCGTCAACCTTACCGATATTTCTGCAGGCGGCTGTGGGTTTAGTTTTGATGCTATTGCGCCCGTGTTTGAAAAACACCACCAAATGGCGATTCAAATCCAAGCACCAGACAGTGACGAGTGTTTTATCTTAAGTGGGCAAATAGAGAACCGGCAACAAAAATGGGGCATGCAGCGCTATGGCGTGTCGTTTGACCGCAGCGGTCTCAAACACTGCGAGGCGTTGATCAAACGGCTGGTTTACGATGGCTCTCATTACATTTTTAACCCCAATGCTGAAGCGAGTGAATGACAAGCTCACTTTAGGGGCTTGAGGCATGTCGCGTCAGAGGATGAGAGCCAGTGATAGGCCTATCCCATGTAGGATGCCCCTAGGTGCATCACTCATCCGGCGTGATATACGCCACCTTCGCTGGGATCGCATGCTGTTGAAAAAACTGTAACCAGCGTGTTTGGTGGGGCTGCAGTGTATCGCCTGGCCCCTTCACCTCCACCCATTGGTATGACGTGCCTCGGCACATGAACAAGTCTGGATGGCCGCGGCGGTTATGGCGGCGGTCGAACAAGATGCGTTGAAAACAGGCGCGAAGCTGTGCTTGGTTTAGGTTGGTCAACGCAGCCTCAAGCAGTGGCCACTCTATGGCCGACCAATTGACCCACTCGTTAGTGGTGCCGTGCTTTTGCTGATAGTGTTGCGCCACCCATTCACGTGCTTGGTCAATCTCAGCGAGGCGCTGATCGATTTGTGTCTGTCGTTTAGCGACAAAGTCGTCGCTATATAGATCTCGCGGCCCACGTTGAAACGGGTTAAGAAAGGCACCGCGGACAGGCAAAAATAAGATATCCCAAAAAAACAGTCCAAATAGTGCGTTAAGCAAGCTGTTTTCGCTAAACCATACCTGCCAGCCTTGCTGACGATAATAATCGGCCACCTCCTTTTCTACGCGCTGATTCAGCGGTAAAGCTAACGTCTCGGTGGGTAATGAAGCCGGTTTAGCATGCGTTGAGGGAACTAAGCTGCCGAGTGCACGAACCGGTTTTTGTTTCGCTAAGCGATAAGCGACGTCAAGCTCTTCCTGATCGTGTGGGGCTTGGAGCATGGTGGCGATGATGGTTGCGGCCGCTTTAATGTTACCTTGCTTTATCAAGATACGTGCGCGTCGTTCTTGGCTGGGTGGCTGAGTGGTGGTTTGATACAGCGACAAGGCGCTCGATAAATCATGCTGACGCTCAAATTCGCGGGCAATACGATTCACCAAGCGCTGCCGCTTGCGCTCGAGCGGTGCCCAGTCAAAAGGGGCCGGCAACCAGGGGGCTAACGCCAAGACATCTTTAGGTTGCTTGTTTTTGCGTGCTTGCCATGCGGTTTCGTTTAACCCGGATAAGTGAAGCCAATCATCAATCTGAGTTCGGTCGTTAAATAAGCGATCGGCTTGCCGAATGGGATAGGGCTCAAAGTGTTGGATACCCAGCTCCGCCACCACGAACTGGCTCAAATCCTGGCGCGAATTGCCAAAATACAGCAGGTTTAATACCGGTAAGATGTCTGGCTGGTGACAAACCACCAACGTATAAGGGCTGTCGAGTGTGTTGCCATAGGTCGCTTCTATCGCCTGCCGCCACTGGCTTTTAGACGCACTCTTAGGGAGTTCTGTATCTGGAAAGGCTTCAATCAGTTGTGCTTTAGTGAGTAATTTAAATAACACCTCTGACGGGGCTGTATAGGTAAAACGAATAAACTGATGCTCAGCCAAGGTGTCGAGTAACGGCGGTGTTTCACCGAGCTCATGGTAATGTAGCGAATCGGCTAAAAACCAGTCGTGACGGCGCATCAGTAAACGCACCAGCAGGCACTGTGCTTTGAAGCTAAGCTGTTGAAAGGTCGTTAGCCAATGGCGCTCGTTGCTTGTGAGCAGATCCCAGTCACGTTCGCAGACTAAATCCATCAAGTTTTGAAAGTTATGATGGTAATAATAGGGGCTAAGAGGATCGGGCTGTGTCATTCTTTTCCTTTTCTTTCATCAGGACACGTGCATTCAGGAGCCGCCGCATGAAACGGATTATCGCTGTACTATTGTCAGTCTTTAGCGGGTTAGTGTCGAGCGATGCCTTGGCTAACAATGAAACGACGTTCTCTAACGAGCAAGGGATCGCTGGGGTCGCTTGCATTATCTCGGATCCTGCGGGACGGCTCTTGCTAGTCAAAGACACAGTAACTGGACGGTATGGTTTGCCTGGGGGCCGGGTTAACTTGGCCGAATCACCGAGCAGAGCGCTCGCCCGTGAAGTGTTCGAAGAAACAGCGATTCGGGTAACGGTCGGTGATGTGTATCATCAGGATGCGCGCGGCGTCTTGTTTGCCTGCCAAAGCCAGGCGCCGTTGCCTGTTGTCTCCACCGCTGAGGGGGTGGGGCTTTTGCCGGCGTGGCGCGCCCCCCATTTTGCCTCTGAAATTGAGCAAGCACGGCTGGTACCGCGCGCCCATGGGCAAGACTATCGCTATCGGTTTAATGATCGTCGCGATCACTTGTGGTCGCTAGCGGCGAAAACCCCGAGCAGTGATGTCAGTGCCTTGGCCGACTTTAGTGCCTTGGCACCTGTGTTTTATGTCAGTCAATATGGATTGGTCTCAGGCGTACAAAACACCGTACAAAAACTGGGTGACGCCGGGAATGCAACCGTCACCGCCGTATYCAAACTGGTCAATACGTTAGGAGAGATCGCCTTTTATATTGCCCTAGTGCCGTTGTTTCTTGTTTTTCGCGGCCATAAATCGGCACTGTCGCTGCTTTTTTTGCTAATCAGCGCAGCGGCTGTGTCTACCACCCTAAAAAGTGGCTTTGCCATGCCACGGCCGTTTTATTTATGGCCTGATTTGCAAATAGGCCAAGCAAGCGGCTTTACGGTGCCGAGTGGCCACACTTTACTCGCGGCCGCTGTGATGACTGCTTGGTATCTAAAACGCCGAGTCACACACCCGCCTGCTTTTGGTGCGCTGGCGATGACACTGGTGGTGATAGTGCTTATGGGACTGAACCGCATGTATCTCGGGGTGCATTTTGCCAGTGATGTGGTGATCGGGGCCCTGGTCGGGAGCAGTGTTGCCTGGGCGACTGTCAAGCTGGATGCGGTAACGGTGGGGAATGAACGACCCGTGCTGACCACCGGCAGAATCTGGTTCTTAGCGTGTCTCATCATGGCGTTGCTGGCACTGGCATTAAAGATCCCCAATATGGTTTATCTGTCAGCGTTGGCGGCGGGTGTTTATACCGGTCAGGTTTGGCATAAGCTCTTTCCTAGTCATAAACCGGCCAGCCGGCTCAATGGCAAACTGTTAACGCTGGCGTGGATCTTTTTCGGTATCGCCGCCATTGTTGGCGCAGCTTGGGGAGTGGCACAGCTGACAGGGTTAAGCTGGATTGTGCTTATTGTCGTGTCAATGGCGGCATGGAGTTTGGGCCCTTGGGTACTGATTGCCAGCCCAGAGCTTGCTAAATGGTCGGGTAAGCGGTTGGGTTGGCGCGAGTGGTGACAAGGATTTGCTAGGTGATCGCTTTGGCTGTGCCAAGAGTTAAGGTAAAGTGACAGCACAACAAAAATTGCACCAGGCATGGTGAGATAGCGCACAGGAACAGCAATGATACCGGCAATCCATCCAGAGGCGGGCCTGTCGTCCGCCGTCGTTGATTTAATCACTGCTTTACAAACAGCAGGTTTTCAAGGCGATATTGAATCGACCTATGCGAGCCGCCTTGCGGTGGCCACTGATAACAGTGTTTATCAAGCCTTACCGCAAGCCGTCCTCTTCCCCGCCTCGGTTGATGATCTTCAGCTTATTGGTCAGACCGTCCAAGCCCCAGCATTTAGTGAGATTAAGTTTTCTCCTCGTGGGGGCGGTACCGGCACCAACGGTCAGTCGTTGACCAAGCATGTGGTGGTGGACGTGTCTCGTCATATGAACCAGGTGCTGGAAGTGAACCCTGAGCAAGGCTGGGTGCGCGTTCAAGCAGGCGTTATTAAAGATCAGCTCAATGATGTATTGCGCCCGTATGGATACTTTTTCTCACCTGACTTATCAACCAGTAATCGCGCCACCATTGGCGGGATGATCAACACCGATGCCTCGGGCCAAGGCTCGCTACGTTACGGCAAGACCTCCGATCATGTGCTGGGTTTAAAAGCGGTGCTCGTGGATGGTAGCGTTCTCGATACACAGCCTCTCAATGCGGATCAGCTTCAGCAAGCGATGTCGCGCGATGATCTTAGTGGCCGGGCGCTRCAAACGGTGTCCTCAGTCTGTCGTGAGCATCGTGATCTGATTACCGACACCTTCCCGCCGTTGAATCGCTTTTTAACCGGCTATGACCTTAAACATGTTTATGATGACACACTCACTGCCTTCGACATTGGCCGTGTGCTATGTGGCGCTGAAGGCTCTTTAGCGTTTATTGCCGAAGCTAGGCTCAACATCACGCCGATCCCGACCGTGCGTACCTTGGTAAATATTAAATACGACAGTTTTGATTCGGCACTGCGTAATGCGCCGACGATGGTTGAGGCGAACGCGCTATCGGTTGAAACCATTGATGCCAAGGTGCTTGATCTCGCAAGAAACGACATTGTTTGGCATACGGTGAGTGATTTGCTGCAAGACGTGCCCGGCAAAACCATGCACGGCATTAATATGGTGGAGTTTGCCGGGAACGATGCTGGTGAGATCGAACAACAGATTTCGGCATTGTGCCAGCAATTGGATAGCCTGATAGCACAAAAGCAACAAGGTGTGATTGGTTATCAGATTTGTCGGGATCTCGCATCAATCAACAAAATCTATGCGATGCGTAAAAAAGCGGTCGGGTTGCTTGGCGCCACGAAAGGCAAAGCCAAACCTGTCGCGTTTGCCGAAGATACCTGTGTGCCGCCCGAAAACCTGGCTGATTTTATCAGTGAGTTCCGCGCATTGCTCGACAGCCATCATTTGCACTATGGCATGTTCGGTCATGTCGATGCGGGGGTACTGCATGTGCGTCCAGCTCTGGATTTGTGTGATCCTGACCAAGAACGGGTGATGAAAACCCTCTCTGACCAAGTGGTCGCCTTGGTCGCCAAGTATGGTGGCTTGATGTGGGGTGAGCATGGCAAAGGGTATCGTTCGGAATACGGCCCCGAGTTTTTTGGTGAGACCTTATTTGCCCAGCTTCGTCATATCAAAGCGGCATTTGATCCGCAAAATCGGATGAATCCAGGAAAAATCTGCACACCGATTAACAGCCAGGATTCACTGGTGAAGGTTGGTGATACTAAGCGTGGCTTTTATGACCGTCAAATTCCGGTAGAAGTGCGTGATAGCTTTAAAGGGGCGATGGAATGCAATGGCAACGGGCTGTGCTTTAACTATGACACCGCCTCACCCATGTGTCCCTCAATGAAAGTCAGTTATGACCGCCGTCATTCGCCAAAAGGCCGCGCTGGAATTGTGCGAGAATGGTTGCGTTTACTGTCTGAGCAGGGTGTCGACCCGTTGGCGGTTGAACAGGCATTGATGACCCAGTCACCCTCAGTCCGTGAGGTGATGGCCAAATTCGGGCGCTATTTTACTCGCCGTAAAGAAGCAGATGATTTTAGCCATGAGGTCATGGAAGCCATGAGCGGTTGCTTGGCGTGTAAAGCTTGTGCCAGTCAGTGCCCGATCAAAGTGGATGTGCCGAGTTTTCGCTCGCGCTTTATGCAGCTCTATTACAGCCGCTATCCGCGCCCGATGAAAGACCACTTAGTGGCGAACATTGAAACCTTGCTACCACTGATGGCCAAAGCCCCAAAATTGGTGAATGCGGCGACTCAGCCTCAATGGGCCCAAGGGCTCACTGCGAAGTTGATTGGCTACACAGACACACCGGCGTTGTCGGTACCGACGCTGGCTCAGTCACTGGCGGGCGATCATGCGCTGAAGTTTGATTTATCCTGGTTACAGGCGTTATCTGCGCAAGAGCGTGAAAACTATGTATTGATCGTACAAGACCCATTTACCAGCTTTTATGAAGCGCCTCTGATTCACGATTTGATCAAACTAGCGCGGCAGTTGGGTAAGGTGCCCATGTTGGTGCCGTTCAAACCTAATGGGAAAGCGCAGCATGTAAAAGGGTTTCTTCGCCGCTTCGTCCAGACGGCGCGTAACACCGCTGGCTTTTTGAATCAGCTGGCGGCGTTAAATATTCCCATGGTGGGCGTCGATCCAGCGCTGGTGCTTTGTTATCGCGATGAGTATCAAGAAGCGTTAGGTAAGCACCGGGGTAACTTTAATGTGATGCTGAGTCATGAGTGGCTGACCAGTGTTGTGCCTACCATGCCGATTGTGACGAGCAGTGATGCCGACCCCTGGTATCTGTTTGGCCACTGCACCGAGAAAACACAGTTACCTCATGCTGAGCAACAATGGGTGGCCTTATTTGCCCATTTTGGGGCAGAGCTTAAACCGATTTCTGTCGGTTGCTGTGGTATGGCGGGCACTTATGGCCATGAAGCAGACAAACGCGAGACGTCAGCCGCGATCTATGATTTAAGTTGGTCGCCACAGTTGGCAAACCTACCTAGCGAGAGAGTGCTCGCAACCGGTTACTCGTGCCGCAGCCAGGTAAAGCGGTTCAGTGAGACGCAGTTGCAACACCCTTTGCAAATCTTGTTGCGGCTAGCATGTACGCGAATTGATCGTGCGCGTGTCGATAACGTATCACTATAAAGCTTGCATCTGGGTGGCTTTGTCATACAGTAAAATAAAGAGCTGAAAGCTAAGGTAAAACAAATGCTTAAAACGGTTGTTATCATCTTGCTGGTTTTACTCGGGATTACGGCGGCCCAGTACTTGGACGAGGGGACGCAAAAGAAAATTGCGTGGGTGGTCGGCGCCATCGCTGGTGTGCTGGCGTTGGTTGTGATTGGTGTAGAGCTTTTTCGTTAGTGTTGGCGAGTTGACTCACGCGTCATTAGCCGGATAGCGTGACACCGACGATACTAAAAACACGCGACGTTCGGAATGAAACGCCGGTAGTGAAACGCTCGTAGTGAAACGCCCGTAATGAGGTGTATCACGACGGGCGTTTTTATTTCATCCTTTTAAAGACGGTGCTTATGCGCGTTTTCCACGCTGCTTATTACCTGGCCCTTTGTGATTTGGCCGACGTATATCGGGTTGCTTGGGATGTTTAGTGGCAAAACGTTGGGTGCCATGGCGGCCTGAGCGACGCTGCCGGCCTGTTTTTTCGGRGGCATCTTCTCTCGGGATCAGGCATTTTGGTCCGTTACCAATCAAATGCTGTTTACCCATACGTACTAAAGCTTCTCTGATCAGTGGCCAGTTGGCGGGATCGTGGTAACGCAGTAGCGCCTTGTGTAAGCGTCGCTGGCGCTCGCCTTTTGCCACTGTCAGTGCTTCGCGTTTTTTGTAACGCACCCGCTTCAGTGGATTGGTTTCCGAGTGATACATGGCGGTGGCATTACACATAGGTGATGGGTAAAAGTTTTGCACTTGGTCGCACTCAAACTCATTCTCTTTTAGCCAGCAGGCCAAATGCACCATATCTTCATCCGTACACCCTGGGTGCGCGGCAATGAAGTAGGGGATCAAATACTGCTTTTTGCCCGCTTCTTTACTGTATTTTTCGAACAGTGCTTTGAAGCGATCATACGCGCCCATGCCGGGCTTCATCATCAAGTCCAGCGTGTTCTTTTCGGTATGCTCAGGGGCGATTTTCAAATAACCACCGACATGGTGAGTCACCAATTCTTTGACATATTCTGGCGACTCAATCGCCAGGTCATACCGCACTCCCGAGGCAATCAAGACTTTTTTGATGCCCTCCACCTGACGTGCTTTGCGATAGAGATCAATGGTATGACGGTGATCAGTATTGAGCTTGTCGCAAATCTTTGGAAATACACACGAGGGGCGACGACAGTTACGCTCCGCCTTAGGATCGGCGCAGCCGAGTCGATACATGTTAGCGGTTGGGCCACCCAAGTCTGAAATGGTGCCAGTAAAACCAGGCACTTTATCGCGGATATCATTGAGCTCTTCAATGATCGACGCTTGTGAGCGGTTTTGAATGATCCGTCCTTCGTGCTCGGTAATCGAACAAAATGAACAGCCGCCAAAACAGCCACGCATAATGTTCACCGAGGTTTTAATCATATCGTAGGCGGGGATCTTAGCGTTGCCGTACTTTGGGTGAGGTACACGTGCATAGGGCAGCCCAAACACATAGTCCATTTCTTCGGTGGTGAGGGGCACCGGTGGTGGATTAATCCAAAGCAGTTGATCGCCATGTTGCTGCACCAAGGCGCGGGCAGAATAGGGGTTAGCTTCTAAGTGCATCACTCGGCTAGCATGCGCGTACAAAATACGATCGTTTTTGAGTTTTTCAAACGAGGGCAGGCGAACAAAGGTGTTTTTAGCATCGTGTCGAGACGGACGGATAGTAATGGGTTTCGCCGCGTCTGGCTCTGCTTTTTTGCTGGTCTCGCACTGGGTTTCTGTTGCGTAGGGGTTAGGCATAGTCATGCTCTTTCCCGGTTTATCAATGCGGGTGGAATCGACTTCTGCCATACCTTCGGGCGGTGTTTTCATCATCACGGCGGTGCCAGCGATGCGAGTCATAGCGGCTAAGGTGTCACCGCGAGATAAACGATGCGCCACTTCTATTAAGGCGCGCTCGGCGTTGCCAAATAGCAATATGTCAGCTTTGGCATCACATAAGACTGAGCGACGGACTTTGTCTGACCAATAGTCGTAGTGTGCTAAACGGCGCAAGCTGGCTTCTATGCCGCCTAGCACAATCGGCGTCTGCTTATAGGCCTCTCGGCAGCGCTGAGAATAGACTAAAACCGCGCGATCAGGGCGTTTCCCGCCCTCGTTATTAGGCGTGTAGGCATCATCATGGCGCAGCTTTCGGTCTGCGGTGTAACGGTTGATCATCGAGTCCATGTTGCCGGCGGTTACACCAAAGAACAGGTTTGGTTCGCCTAATGCCATAAAATCATCTTTATTGTGCCAGTTAGGCTGCGAGATGATGCCAACACGAAACCCTTGTGCTTCCAATGTGCGGCCAATCACCGCCATGCCAAAGCTAGGATGATCGACATAGGCATCACCGGTCACGATGATGATATCGCAGCTATCCCAACCTAGGATATCCATCTCTTCACGGCTGGTGGGCAAAAAAGGCGCAGGGCCAAAGCAAGCCGCCCAGTAAGGGGTGTAATCGTATATAGCAGTCGGTGTCACGTTATGGTCTCTTGGTCAGCCCATTGCAATGAGGATGTACGCTCCATCGATACGCGCATCGTGCGCCAGGGCGGGCGATAAATTAGCCAGCGATTTTAGCGACAATCCTGCACCGAGTATAGGGATAAATCTGGGGAGATGACTCAGGATGTCATAGAAGACTGGGCGGATGGGTTGTGTTGTTGCACATAATCAATAAAGGCACGATCGGCGAGGGATAAGTAACCCTCTTTACGCCAAGCAATGGAAATATCGAGCTTGATCGGCTGTGTGAACGGTATCCCGACAATCCCGCTTTCGTGTTCAGTGACCATATCGAGCAGTGCGCTGATCGCAAATCCATGACGGACGATATTCAAAATCATCGCCAGCAAATTGGTTTCTAATGACAGTTTGGGGGTCATCGCATGGGTATCGCAGACTTGATCGAGATAATCACGGTGGAAGTACCCAGGACGGAACATAATTAGCTCATGGGCGAAAAAGGTGTGATAGTCGAGGGTAGAATGCGTGGCGAGCGGGTGATCGGTCGCGACAACGGCAACCATCTGCGAGGAGATCAAATGCGTGGTGTCCAACGAATCGGGCACCTCTCTATCATTGATCACGGCGAGATCCAGCTCACCGTCGAGCAGCATTTGCCGCAGAGAGTGAGTGCCAGCCTCTACCACCGTGAGCTTTAGCGTGGGATAACGACGGCGAAATCCCATCAGCAACTCAGGAAAAAAATACGATCCCAGCATACCCGGCACACCGATACGCACCTCGCCTTTTTGCWATCCTTTCAGCTCATCCATGGCTGTGGCCGCATCTTGCATTTGTTGTACGACGCGATAGGCGTGCTGGAGTAATACTTGCCCTTCTTGCGTCAGTTGAATGTGCTTTTCATTGCGAATAAAAATCGGCATACCCAGTTGATTTTCAAGCTTTTTGATCGCAATGCTGAGCGCAGGTTGCGCGATATGCAGACGCTGGGCGGCGAGAGTAAAGCTTTTAGTCTCAGCGATAGCAATCACGTGGCGGAGCTGTTTGATGTCCATAATCATAAATAAAATATATATAG
>NZ_MUET01000058.1:0-19614 GCF_001995685.1 Salinivibrio sp. IB282
CAGTAAAGTAAAGTGTACGGTTAGGCTGGGGTAGTGAATCGAGCGGTCTAATGTCATAATCAAAGACGAATCACGGTGACCAATAAGGAGCGGCAGGGTGGAAAACCAACAACATCAAGCACCAATGCCACAAATCGCGATGCTTTCTACCGGAGAGGAAGTGTTGCTGGGAGATATCACGGATACCAATGCAGCATGGCTATCAAGGACTTTATTTGAGAACGGGCTAACGATGTCTCGCCGGGTGACCATTGGGGATGACCTTGATGATATGGCGATTGAATTAGTTCGGTTATCACAGACAGAGCAAGTGGTGATTGTGAACGGCGGGCTTGGGCCCACTACGGACGATCTCACCACGGCGGCGATGGCATCGGCGATGGGGGTGGAGCTGACACTGAACGAAGCGTGGCTCGATGAGCTGAAACAGCGGTTTGAGCGACACGGCCGGCCGATGGCACAAAGCAACCTTAAGCAAGCGATGTTACCTGACGGCGCGCGCTTAATTGAGAACCCGAAAGGAACAGCGTGTGGTTTTCACTGTGAACTCAATGGGTGTCATTTTTATTTTACGCCTGGAGTGCCCTCTGAGTTTTTCGACATGGTTGAGCGCCAAATCCTTCCTGAGTTGTTACATGTTTACGCAGCAAAAGCGCGATCTTGTTACCGTTTGTTTACATTTGGCTTATCAGAGTCCGGGATCAGTGACGTGATGGCATCATTAGTGCTTCCTGACGATGTGTCATTGGGCTATCGCTCGAGTTTGCCTTTTATTGAGGTGAAACTGTTTATTGATGCAGACCATGATGAAAAAGACCCCCTCCTTGAGGCATTGCAACAGCGGCTTGCTGATTACGTGGTGTCATACAATGAGCCGATGGCTTCAGCATTAGCGTTTGACGTTAAACGTCACGGTATGGCGTTGAAAGTCGCCGAGCAATTTACCGGTGGTTGGCTATCAAGCTTACTCAATGGCCAAGCGGCTTACTTGGTTGAACAAGGCTGGGTAATGTCGAACGCGCATGTGCCGGAGCAAGCGGTGGCTAATCCTTTGGCGGCATCACTGGCGATGGCCAGTGCGACGATCAGCCCCGACCAAAAGCAAATTGGCCTTGCCTGTGGCCCGGAACTGCACGGACAAATTTGTGTGGCTATCTCCACACCAGAGGGCGAGTGGGGGCAGCGATTAAGCTTTAAACGGCAACTGTCTCACGACGATGCGCGCTGTTACATCTCTACGGTGTTATTAGATATGTTAAGGCGCTACTTAAGTGGGTATACGGTGATTGCCGATTATGCTTCACTGACACGACATGACGATATTTACATTGATGCAGACAGCATAGAATAGAAGGTCGGCAAGAGAACGGAAGGCGAGGCGATTGTATTACGCCTCGTTCACTTGTTTTTTGATGTCAGCGGGTTGGTAGTCGAACGCGATGGACACATCCGTCTGCGGCGCACTTTGACAAGCGAGGATTTCGCCTGGCATTACAAACGCCATACTTTCTCCCTGCGTGACAGACCCTTGATTAAGCTTACAGCGGCAGGCGCCACACATGCCATTTCGGCATTGATATTCAGGCTGAATACCGGCGTCTTCTAACTGCTCCAGCAAGTTTTGGTGGGTGTTGCCACCCACCATTATGCCGTTCACTTCGATGGTGATACGGGTCATAGCTCGAAGTCGCCAAAGTCTTCGACGCTGACTTCGTTATCGATCTGACCGACCAGATACGAGCTAATTTCGGCTTCCTGTGGTGCCACTTGAACATTGTCCGAGGACAGCCAAGCGTTAATCCAAGGGATGGGGTTTTGCGTGGCATTATCATAGGCAGGCGCTAAGCCCACCGCAGACATACGCAGATTGGTAATGTACTCGACGTACTGACACAGGATATCTTTGTTCAGACCGATCATCGAGCCATCACGGAATAGATACTCGGCCCAATCTTTTTCTTGTTCAGCGGCTTTTTTGAACAAGTCAAAGCACTCTTGCTCGCATTCTTTAGCAATCTCAGCCATCTCAGGATCGTCTTGACCACTACGTAGAATGTTGAGCATGTGCTGCGTCCCGGTCAGATGCAGTGCCTCGTCACGGGCAATAAACTTGATGATCTTAGCATTCCCTTCCATCAGTTCGCGCTCGGCAAAGGCAAAGGAGCATGCAAAACTGACATAGAAGCGAATGGCTTCAAGCGCATTGACCGACATCAGGCACAAATACAGCTGACGCTTGAGCGCGCGTAAGCTGACCGTGACCGTTTGCCCATTAATGGAATGTGTCCCTTCACCCAGCTGGTGGTAGTAGTTACTTAGCTCAATCAGGTCATCATAATACTGGGCAATGTCTTCTGCGCGCTTTTGAATGTGCTCATTCATCACGATGTCATCAAACACAATCGCCGGATCAGCCACAATATTACGAATAATGTGGGTATAAGAGCGAGAGTGAATGGTTTCAGAGAAGCTCCAGGTTTCAATCCAGGTTTCTAGCTCTGGAATAGAAACCAGTGGGAGTAGCGCGACGTTAGGGCTGCGACCTTGGATAGAGTCCAGCAAGGTTTGATACTTCAAGTTACTGATGAAAATATGCTTTTCATGTTCAGGTAGCTTGTTGTAATCAATACGATCGCTCGATACGTCCACTTCTTCTGGGCGCCAAAAGAACGACAACTGCTTTTCGATCAGTTTTTCAAAAATTTCATATTTTTGCTGATCGTAGCGGGCAACATTAACGGACTGGCCCAAGAACATGGGTTCTTTGAGCGGGTCATTGTTGATTTTAGAAAACGTACTGTAAGCCATGAATCTTATAAACCTCTAGAAAAGGGCCCAGGGGCCCCTTTGCATGTGTGTGTTAGATCTTACATGCACCGCCGGCACAATCATCTTCAGCCGCCTGCGCCGCGGTTGATTCCGACTGACCATCGCTCGCGCCATCACGGGTATTGTGATAGTACAGGGTTTTCACCCCCAGTTTGTACGCGGTGAGCAAATCTTTAAGCAGCTGGTTCATAGGAACTTTACCGCTTGCATGTCGGCTCGGATCATAATTGGTGTTGGCAGAAATCGCTTGGTCAACGAATTTTTGCATGATACCGACTAGCTGCAAGTAACCTTCATTGCTGCCAATGTTCCAGAGCAGTTCGTAATTATCTTTATACTTGTGATACTCAGGTACCACTTGTTTGAGAATGCCATCTTTGGAGGCTTTCACTGAGACAAAACCACGTGGTGGCTCAATGCCATTGGTGGCATTTGAAATTTGTGACGACGTCTCTGACGGCATCAAAGCGGTCAGCGTTGAGTTACGTAAACCATGGGTTTGGATATCCTTGCGCAAGGTTTCCCAATCCAGATGTAATGGCTCATCACAAATCGCATCCAGGTCTTTCTTGTAGGTATCGATAGGGAGGATACCTTGTGAATAAGTGGTTTCGTTAAACGCAGGACACGCGCCTTTTTCTTTCGCCAGCTCCACGGACGCACGCAATAAGTGATATTGAATCGCTTCGAAAGTGCGGTGGGTGAGGCCATTCGCACTGCCATCCGAATAACGTACACCGTGCTTAGCGAGGTGATAGGCAAAGTTAATCACACCCACACCCAGGGTACGACGGTTCATGGTCGCTTTGCGCGCGGCAGGTAACGGATAATCTTGATAATCCAATAACGCGTCAAGGGCACGAATGGTTAAGTCGGCCAACTCACCCAGCTCGTCGAGTGATTCAAGCGCACCCAGGTTAAAGGCGGACAGCGTACACAGTGCAATCTCACCGTTCTCATCTTCAACATTGTTCAGTGGCTTGGTCGGTAGCGCGATTTCTAAGCACAGGTTCGACTGGCGAATTGGGGCCACCGATGCATCAAACGGACTATGGGTATTACAATGGTCAACGTTTTGAACATAGATACGGCCGGTTGAGGCGCGCTCTTGCATCATCAGTGAGAACAGGTCGACCGCTTTTACCGTCTCGCGTTGGATAGTGTCGTCCGCTTCATACTGGGTATACAGACGTTCGAATTCATCCTGATCTTCGAAAAAGGCGTCGTACAAGCCAGGCACATCTGACGGGGAGAACAAGGAAATGTTGCCACCTTTAAGTAGGCGGGTATACATCAACTTGTTGATTTGCACCCCGTAATCCATGTGGCGCACACGGTTTTCTTCTACACCACGGTTGTTCTTCAATACCAGCAGTGATTCCACTTCGCGGTGCCAAATTGGATAAAATAAGGTCGCTGCGCCACCACGAACACCGCCTTGCGAGCAGCATTTCACCGCGGTTTGGAAATACTTATAGAACGGAATACAACCAGTATGGAAGGCTTCGCCGCCACGGATTGGGCTACCCAACGCGCGAATACGGCCTGCGTTAATACCAATACCTGCGCGTTGCGATACATAGCGAACAATCGCGCTGGATGTGGCATTGATAGAATCTAAGCTGTCGTCACACTCAATCAGCACACAAGAGCTAAATTGACGTGTAGGCGTACGTACCCCAGACATAATCGGTGTTGGCAGTGAGATCTTAAACTGCGAGGCAGCATCATAAAAACGACGAATGTAGTCCAAACGTGTTTCTTTCGGGTATGACGCAAACAGGCAGGCAGCGACCATCATGTACAAAAACTGTGCGCTTTCGTAAATCTCACCGGTGACACGGTTTTGCACCAGGTATTTCCCTTCCAGCTGCTTCACCGCGGCGTATGAGAAGTTCATATCGCGCCAGTGATCGAGGTAACTGTCTAGGGTATCAAGCTCTTCTTCGCTGTAGTCTTCCAAGATATGCTGATCATACTTGCCTTTCTCGACCATGTTTTTGACATGATCAACCAGCTTAGGGGGCTCGAACTGGCCATAGGCTTTTTTACGTAGGTGGAAGACAGCCAAGCGAGCTGCAAGATATTGATAATCCGGGCTCTCTTCGGAAATCAGATCGGCGGCAGCTTTGATGATTGTCTCGTGAATATCTTCCGTGCGCATGCCATCGTAAAACTGGATGTGAGAGCGCATCTCAACCAGAGAAACAGAAACGTTTGAGAGGCCTTCGGCAGCCCAAGTCACTACGCGATGGATTTTATCGAGGTTTAAGTTTTCTTTGCGTCCATCACGCTTTAATACGGTAATTTCTTGGTTCATTTGTATGCTTTCCCAATATTCCCTTGCCAAACTGCTCTTTTTCGCAAGTTTTTATAAAATGCTGATGATTTTTTGGTCGGCCTCTATGCGGACATCTCGTCGCTCATACACTATATATAGGGGGCGATGTCCGAGTCGGTTACAAGATAGTGATATAACCTACTTTTTGCAAGCCAGTCTTTGTTGGGGTGGGTGTGGATATCTTGGGGATGTTATATATAAAGTTAGTAATCACCAACCTAGTGACGCAAGGCCGACAAGATTAGTGAGAATTTCAATCACTGAAAGGCAAAAATTGGTAATAAAAAAAATTTATTTTGGTTGATCTTAGCGATGATCAGTGATCGTTTTTAACTGATTGAAAAGACAGCAAACCCCACAAAATGTGGGGTGTGACTAGGATCCAAGAATGGCGCTAAGCTGATCCGGCCTGGCGAAAATATGATCTGCTTTCCAATTATGAACTAAGGCTTGATCGCCGGTGTAACCCCATCCTGCGACGGCTGCCCCCATATTCGCCGCGCGCGCCGCTAATATATCGTTTTCAATGTCTCCGACATACAGCCCTTGTTGTGGCACACAATTGAGGCTTTTGGCTGCTTCAAGCAAAGGCATAGGGTGCGGTTTGGCATGAGCATAGGTATCGGCGCCAACGATGACCCTGGCCTCTTGCAGGCGAGGGAAAAAGGCGAGTAATTGATGCGTAAGCGCTTCGGGCTTATTGGTCACAATGCCCCAGGGGATGCGCAACTGATCCAGCTTGTCGAGCAGGGTGTCTATGCCAGCGTAAAGCTGGGTGCCATGGCATATCGCATCACCATAGTGATGAAGAAAACGCGCACGGAGGGCGACAGGGTCTTGATGTTGTGCTTGTTCGCCAAATCCAGCGCTTAACAGGCCGCGTGCGCCGAAACTTGTATGGGTATAAATTTGCTCGCGTGTTAACGGAGGCAAGTCAAACTCGGCGAGGACGCGGTTGGCGGCCTCACCCATATCGGGGGCGGTGTCAAGCAATGTGCCATCTAAATCAAAGAGAATGGTCGATGGGGTCATGCTGGCAAGCTCCTTATCAGTCGGCTAGGGCGCGACGGTGTGAACCAGGTAATTCACATCGACATTGGCGTTGGAGAGTTTGTAGGTATCAAACACTGGGTTGTAGTGAAGCCCTGTCATGTCTTTGGCCGTTAGCGGGGTGTTATCAATCATGTTCATCAGCTCTGAGGGGCGAATAAACTTATGGTGCTCATGCGTGCCTTTTGGCACCAATTTAAGCACATGTTCTGCTCCTAGAATTGCGAACAGCCAAGATTTGGTATTGCGGTTCAGTGTCGAGAAAAAGACATGACCACCGGGTTTTACCATCTGTGCACAGGCGTGAATCACGGAGGCGGGTTCAGGCACGTGTTCGAGCATTTCCATACAGGTGACAACGTCGTATTGCTGCGCATAGCTGCTGGCATGCTCTTCAGCGGTCGATTGGATATACTGCACATCGACACCTGCTTCAAGGGCATGGAGGCGCGCGACCGTTAAGGGCTCTTTGCCCATATCCAAGCCAGTGACCTCAGCGCCTTCTTGCGCCATGCTCTCCGCTAAGATACCGCCGCCACATCCGACATCAAGTACGGTTTTGCCGAATAACCCGCCTGCTTTGTCCAAGACATAATCGAGGCGTAATGGGTTGATCTGATGCAAAGGCTTAAATTCACCTTCTCGATCCCACCAGCGCGAGGCCATATCCTCGAATTTCTGAATTTCCGCCGGATCGACATTAGGTACTTGGCTCATAACTGCAGCTTCCTTATCGGTTTTGCTGCATTATAACGAAATCCAACGCGATAAAAAGAAGCCGTGCTTCTTGCGGGGCAGTGGGTGATATGACGGGGGATAGACAACCTGAGTCGAGGGCAAGGTGCACAGGTAGAGAAATAGCACGACGGCCAACCACCGCCGTGCAGAGGGAACCACATTACGCCGCGGTTAAAATGGCGCTGATGGCGATTATGCCAGCCAAAAGGTACTTGCCTGCTATGAGACAGGCACCAATCGCGTTAACGATACGAGTGAGCATCATGCCTCCTCTATGTATCAGGTTAACCAACGTTAGGTCGGTCAGACACGTCACATCTAAGTATGGTTGATATTTCTGTGCCTGCTAAAAAAGTGATCGTGTGCTCAAGTTAAAGGGATCATCCCTTTTTCGCGCTCAGACACCTTGTGGGCTTTTCTAGTAAAAAAATCAAAGTTAGCTTCGCAAGTGGTGGCTTTTTGTCCGTGTAGACGCGCTCAGCGCGTTTGCTAACGAGATCCGTGATACATCTTAGCCATATTCGCGTGTCTCCACAGAGGGTTTGTGTTATCCTCCGTGGTCACGTATTTGAATACGCAAACATTATTTGAGGGATGTTGGCTCCATGAGCGATCTTGCTAAAGAGATCACGCCAGTCAATATCGAAGAGGAGCTGAAAAGCTCGTATCTCGACTATGCAATGTCCGTCATTGTTGGCCGAGCTCTTCCTGACGTGCGTGATGGCCTAAAGCCAGTACACCGCCGCGTATTATTCGCGATGAACGTACTTGGCAACGACTGGAACAAGCCATATAAGAAATCGGCCCGTGTGGTCGGCGATGTAATCGGTAAATATCACCCCCATGGTGATAGTGCGGTATACGACACCATTGTGCGCATGGCACAGTCGTTCTCACTGCGCTACATGTTGGTAGATGGCCAAGGTAACTTCGGCTCTATCGACGGTGATTCAGCCGCGGCAATGCGTTATACCGAAGTGCGTATGGCGAAAATTGCCCATGAGCTGCTTGCCGATCTCGACAAAGAAACCGTGGATTATGTGCCGAACTATGACGGTACCGAGCAAATCCCGGACGTATTGCCAACGCGTGTCCCCAACCTGCTGGTTAACGGCGGCTCCGGGATTGCGGTCGGGATGGCAACCAACATCCCACCTCACAACTTAACCGAAGTCGTTAACGGGTGTCTGGCGTATATCGATAATGAAGATATCACTATTGATGAGCTGATGGAGCACATTCCAGGCCCAGACTTCCCGACAGCGGCAATGGTTAATGGTCGCAAAGGGATTGAAGACGCCTACAAAACCGGGCGTGGCAAAATCTACTTGCGTGCCAAGGCGGATATCGAAACTGACAAAAATGGTAAAGAGACCATTGTTGTCAATGAAATCCCCTATCAAGTCAACAAAGCGCGTTTGATTGAAAAGATTGCCGAGCTGGTTAAAGACAAGAAAATTGATGGCATTTCCGCGCTGCGTGATGAGTCCGATAAAGAGGGCATGCGGATTGTTATTGAGTGTCGGCGCGATGCGGTGGCTGAGGTCGTACTGAACAACCTCTACGCGCAAACCCAATTACAGACGTCATTCGGCATGAATATGGTGGCGTTGGATAATAACCAGCCGAAGCTCTTTAACCTTAAAGGGATGCTTGAGTGCTTTGTTAACCACCGCCGTGAAGTGGTCACACGTCGTACCGTGTATGAGTTGCGTAAAGCGCGCGACCGTGCCCACATCCTCGAAGGCTTAGCGGTTGCGCTGGCGAACATCGACGAAGTCATTGAGCTTATTCGTCAAGCCCCTACGCCTGCGGTAGCCAAACAAGAGCTACAAGATCAAGGTTGGGGACTCGGGGGCGTATCCGCCATGCTGGAAGCCGTGGGCGGTGAAAACGCCCGTCCAGAATGGCTGGCGCCAGAATTTGGTGCCCGTGATGATGGCTCGTACTATCTGACCGAGCAGCAAGCACAAGCGATCCTTGATTTACGTCTGCACAAGCTGACTGGGCTTGAGCACGAAAAGATTTTAGACGAATACAAAGGCTTGCTGGAACAAATTGCGGAGCTGCTGCATATCTTGGCGAGTACCGAGCGCTTGATGGAAGTGATCCGTGAAGAGCTTGAAGCGGTGCGTGATGGTTTTGGTGACAAACGTCTGACCGAAATCACCGCGGCGAGTGCCGACATTGATATTGAAGATCTTATCAATGAAGAAGACGTGGTGGTAACCTGGTCACACGACGGTTATGTTAAGTATCAGGCTCTGAGCGATTATGACGCGCAGCGCCGTGGTGGTAAGGGGAAATCAGCAACGCGAATGAAGGATGAAGACTTCATTGAGCGACTGCTGGTTGCTAATACTCATGACACAATACTGTGCTTCTCGACGCGCGGGCGTATGTACTGGCTGAAAGTCTATCAGCTGCCGCATGCATCGCGTAATGCGCGCGGTAAGCCAATTGTGAATCTACTCCCGCTGGAAGAAGATGAGCGTATTACCGCGATCCTGCCAGTGCGTGAGTATGAAGAAGACAAATACGTCTTTATGGCCACAGCTCATGGT
Source organism: Salinivibrio sp. IB282 (assembly GCF_001995685.1). NCBI lineage: Bacteria > Pseudomonadati > Pseudomonadota > Gammaproteobacteria > Vibrionales > Vibrionaceae > Salinivibrio > Salinivibrio sp. IB282. The sequence goes on from NZ_MUET01000058.1 coordinate 9,523, forward strand.
ACCGTTAAGAAAACACCACTGACTGACTTTAGCCGTCCACGTAGCGCCGGGATCATTGCAGTGAACTTGCGTGAGGGCGATAGCCTGATTGGGGCCCAGCTCACTGATGATAGCAGTGAAGTCATGCTGTTCTCGCAATTCGGTAAAGTAGTGCGCTTCCTGGCATCGAATGACACCGTTCGCGCGATGGGTCGTACCGCCGCGGGGGTACGAGGCATTCAATTGGCTGAAAACGATCAGGTCGTCTCTTTGATTGTGCCGCAAGAGAATGCGGAAATCTTGACCGTGACCGAGAACGGCTTTGGTAAGCGTACAGCGTTGGCAGAATACCCAACCAAGAGTCGTGCGACCAAAGGGGTGGTTTCGATCAAAGTCTCTGAGCGTAATGGCGACGTTGTCAGTGCCATCCAAGTCTGTGAAGGCGATGAGCTGATGATGATCACTAATGCGGGGACCTTAGTCCGTACTCGCGCAGAAGAGGTGAGCCAAGTAGGGCGTAACACCCAAGGTGTACGCTTGATTCGCGTCAGTGATGACGAGAAAGTGGTGGGCCTGCAGCGCATCGAGGAACCAGACGAAGAGGAGATGGAAGCGCTGGCTAATGAAGCCGGGACAACCACTCAGTCTGACGGTGGCAAAGCATCAGCGCCTATCAATGATGGCGAACGCGATGCTAACGATCAGTCGCCTGCGTCTGATGATGATCAAGACGCATAAGTCGTCGCTGAGATAACGTCTTAAGGGTGCAGTGAACTGCACCCTTTTTTATTGCCTATTAACAGGAGTGATGGCGGAAATTGTGTTCGGATCGGCGTTGGCGCTTTCAAATTGTTCGCGAAACGTGTTAAATCAATCACACGCCTTTTAAAACAGAGAAACCCTTGCGACGTTCGACGCCGCAAGTGACAAATAAGCAGGAGCCCCTCCCCAACATGGATAAGGTATATAATTTTTCCGCAGGCCCCGCGATGTTGCCACGCGAGGTGATGCTAAAAGCGCAAAAAGAATTGATGAACTGGCAAGACTTTGGTACCTCGGTGATGGAAGTGTCGCATCGCAGCCAAGCATTCTTAGCCCTTGCCCGTCAGTCARAGCAAGATTTGCGTGAACTCCTAGTGATTCCTGATAACTACCATATTCTTTTTTGTCAGGGAGGCGCGCGAGCGCAGTTCGCCGCGGTGCCCATGAATCTAATGGGGAGCCACACCATCGCCGATTATGTCGATGGCGGCTACTGGGCCGAAAGTGCGGTCAAAGAAGCCAAACGCTATTGCACGCCCAATGTTATCAATGTTCGCCGCGAGCGAGAGGGCAAGCGCGCTATCTCGCCGGCGAAAGACTGGCTACTGAGTGATGATGCGGCGTATGTCCATTTCTGCCCTAACGAAACCATTGATGGTATCGAAATCAATGATTTGCCTGAAACCCATAAACCCATTGTCGCGGACATGTCGTCAACCATCCTGTCACGTCCGATTGATGTGTCGAAATATGGGGTGATTTACGCTGGCGCGCAAAAGAACATTGGTCCTGCCGGGCTGACCTTGGTGATTGTGCGTGATGATTTACTCGGTTTAGCCAAAGACGTCTTGCCTAGTGTGCTTAATTATCAAGTGTTGGCCGAGAAAGACTCGATGTTTAACACGCCACCGACCTTTGCTTGGTATCTGGCCGCCGAAGTCTTTAAATGGTTGAAAAAACAAGGCGGGATCGAAGCGATTTACGCGCGTAATCAACAAAAAGCAGCCCTGCTTTACCAAGCGATTGATCAATCGAGCTTATATCGCAATGACATTCACCAAGACAATCGTTCCTTGATGAATGTGCCGTTTCAGTTGGCGAACAGCGACCTGGATGAGACTTTCCTTGCTGAAGCAACGGAACAGGGCTTACAGGCGCTGAAAGGCCACAGAGATGTGGGCGGCATGCGTGCCTCTATCTACAACGCCATGCCCCTTGAGGGCGTTCAAGCCTTGGTCGACTTTATGGCCAAGTTCGAGAAAAAATACGGCTAGTAAAGGGTCGTGACCGTCAAGCTAGACGGCTGCGTTAAGATGCCACAGGGTGACCTTCCCAAATCATTGGCGCTTGTGGCCATCTCTTGGCGTTACCAGCCATCGTTTGGCGTTATCTGCCAATGGCTCGAGCACAAAACCAAGCCGCTTCTCTACGGGGAAGCGGTTTTTTATTTGGGAGGCGAGGATGACAAAAATAATAATTGTGAGGTAACCGGTATTTTGGTTATTCTTGGGGGCACTAAGCATCACGGATATAAACCAGAATGGAGCAACTGACACTTTCCCCGATTTCTCATGTTAACGGCCAAATTAATCTTCCCGGCTCTAAAAGTGTGTCTAACCGCGCGCTATTGCTTGCCGCGTTAGCCTCAGGCACCACCCGATTAACCAATTTACTGGATAGTGACGACGTGCGGCATATGCTCAATGCATTTACCGCGTTGGGGGTTGACTATCAATTGTCCAGCGATCGCACCGAATGTGTGGTGCAAGGACTGGGACAACCGTTTAATAGCGCTGAGGCGACTACGCTGTTTCTCGGCAATGCGGGCACGGCGATGCGACCCTTAACGGCTGCATTGTGCCTGGGTGAGGGGGATGTCACCCTGACAGGTGAACCGAGAATGAAAGAGCGTCCTATTGGCCACCTTGTTGACGCCCTGAATGCGATTGGTGCTGATATCCAGTATCTTGAGACTGAAGGCTATCCGCCACTACGTATCCATGGCACTGGCTTGGCGGGTGGCGACGTTAGCATTGATGGTAGCATCTCCAGTCAGTTTCTCACCGCATTACTGATGGCCGCGCCATTTGCGGAGCAAGAAACCCGGATCACTATTAAAGGGGATCTGGTCTCTAAACCTTATATCGATATTACCCTAGCCATCATGGCGCAATTTGGTGTTGAGGTACAAAATGATCACTACCAAGCGTTTGTGATCCCTGCCGGGCAGTGTTATCAATCGCCAGGCCATTTTATGGTAGAGGGCGATGCATCATCAGCCTCGTATTTTCTTGCCGCAGCCGCAATCAAAGGCGGAGAAGTGAAAGTCACGGGTATTGGGCGTCATAGCGTACAAGGCGACATTCAGTTTGCCGACGCACTCGCGGCGATGGGGGCTGAGATCGAGTGGGGAGAGGATTATGTGCTTGCCCGTCGACAAACACTTAAAGGCGTCGACATGGACTTTAATCATATTCCTGATGCCGCGATGACTATTGGTGTGGCCGCTTTATTTGCCGAGGGACCGACGTGGATCCGCAACGTGTACAATTGGCGGGTCAAAGAAACCGATCGTCTGTACGCAATGGCTACCGAGCTTAAAAAGGTAGGTGCTGTGGTTGAAGAGGGCGAAGACTATCTATATGTCGAGCCACCAACGCAGTTGCAACATGCGGCCATCGACACCTATGACGATCACCGAATGGCAATGTGCTTCTCGCTAGTGGCGTTAAGTGACACGCCCGTCACTATCAACGATCCAGGCTGCACCTCAAAAACCTTCCCGGATTATTTCGAGAAGCTCGCGGCAATCAGCATTGCGGAATAATCATACTGCAACTCATTGCTGCTGATATCGACGCAGCAGCAATGATTTCCTGCCGGATTTCTTCTATACTATGCGCCGATTTATCGATGGGCTTGTTGGGCAAACGGTGTGTTTGTCGCATGATGATATGCCAGGCGTCAAACCCGTTTTAAGCCGCAAGCGACGCGAATCGAGTAAAGTTGACGAACGTGGAGAGATTTATGCCGACACAGGCGCCTGTGATTACAGTAGATGGCCCAAGTGGTGCAGGAAAAGGAACCTTATGTATGCGGTTGGCGGAGACACTAGGCTGGCATTTGCTAGACTCTGGCGCCATCTATCGTGTTTTGGCATTAGCGGCGATTCATCATGACGTAGATACCGCATCAGAAGACGCGCTGGTACCGTTGGCGGCGAACCTAGACGTCCAATTTATCGCTGAGGGTGAGCTGGTGAAGGTGATCCTCGAAGGGGAAGATGTGTCTGGTGCCTTACGCACTGAACAAGTGGGTAATCAAGCATCAAAAGTCGCGGCCCTCCCGCGTGTTCGCGAGGCATTGCTGCGCCGTCAGCGTGCGTTTGTCGGCGAGCCAGGTTTGATTGCTGATGGCCGTGATATGGGCACCGTGGTCTTTCCGCAAGCCGAGGCGAAAATCTTCCTGGATGCTAGCGCAGAAGAACGCGCGCGCCGGCGCCAGCATCAGTTGCAAGGCAAGGGGGTTAATGTTACCTTTGACCGCCTTTTAAGCGAAATTCAAGAGCGTGATGATCGTGACCGCAATCGAGCGGTGGCGCCATTGCGTCCCGCGTCAGATGCATTAGTGCTAGACTCAACGTCGCTATCAATCGACGAAGTGATTGCACAAGCACTGGCGTTTATTGAAAGCAAATTATCGGCTGCATAAGCAGTCTATAACCGTTAGCTGCAAGGATGATAGCTAACATATTTAACAACCCCATGCGGTAGGATACCCGTGGACGTTTATCAAATTGAAGATTTAAATATAATGACTGAATCTTTTGCTCAACTCTTTGAAGAGTCTCTAAAAGAAATCGAAACTCGCCCAGGTTCTATTGTTAAGGGTACTGTTGTTGCTATCGAGAACGGTTTCGTTCTGGTTGACGCAGGCCTGAAATCTGAATCGTCTATTCCAGCTGACCAATTCAAGAACGCTGCTGGCGAACTTGAAATTGAAATCGGCGGTGAAGTCGATGTAGCCCTGGACGCAGTGGAAGATGGTTTCGGTGAAACTCAGCTTTCTCGTGAGAAAGCGAAGCGTCACGAAGCTTGGATCCAGCTAGAGAAAGCGTACGAAGAAGCTGAAACCGTTAACGGTGTTATTAACGGTAAAGTGAAAGGTGGTTTCACCGTAGAACTGAACGGCATCCGTGCGTTCCTACCGGGTTCACTGGTTGACGTTCGTCCAGTACGTGATACTTCTCACCTGGAAGGCAAAGAGCTCGAGTTCAAAGTAATCAAGCTTGACCAGAAGCGCAACAACGTTGTGGTTTCTCGTCGTGCGGTTATCGAGTCAGAAAACAGCGTTGAGCGTGACGAGCTGCTAGCTTCTCTGCAAGAAGGCATGGAAGTTAAAGGTATCGTTAAGAACCTGACTGACTACGGTGCGTTCGTTGATCTTGGCGGCGTTGACGGCCTGCTTCACATCACTGACATGGCGTGGAAGCGCGTTAAGCACCCATCAGAAATCGTTAATGTTGGTGACGAAATCAACGTTAAGGTTCTGAAGTTTGACCGTGAGCGTACTCGCGTATCGCTTGGCCTGAAACAACTGGGTGAAGATCCATGGGTAGCTATTGCTAACCGTTACCCAGAAGGTCACAAGCTGACTGGCCGTGTAACCAACCTAACTGACTACGGCTGCTTCGTTGAAATCGAAGAAGGCGTTGAAGGTCTGGTACACGTGTCTGAAATGGACTGGACCAACAAGAACATCCACCCATCTAAAGTGGTTAACGTGGGTGACGAAGTTGAAGTCATGGTTCTGGACATCGACGAAGAGCGTCGTCGTATCAGCCTTGGTCTGAAACAGTGTAAAGCCAACCCATGGCAGCAATTCGCTGAAACTCAGAACAAAGGCGATCGTGTAACTGGTAAGATCAAGTCAATCACTGACTTCGGTATCTTCATCGGTCTAGACGGCGGCATCGACGGTCTGGTTCACTTGTCTGACATTTCTTGGAACGTGGCTGGCGAAGAAGCCGTTCGCGAATACAAGAAAGGCGACGAGATCTCAGCAGTTGTTCTTCAGGTTGACGCCGAGCGTGAGCGTATCTCACTGGGCATCAAGCAGATGGAAGAAGACCCATTCAACAACTACCTGGCAGCGAACAAGAAAGGTGCTATCGTTAACGGTACGGTAACGGCTGTTGACGCGAAAGGCGCAACTGTTGAGCTTGCAGAAGGTGTTGAAGGTTATCTGCGTGCTTCTGAAGCCGCGCGTGACCGTGTTGAAGACGCGACACAAGTCCTGTCAGTTGGCGACAGCGTTGAAGCGAAGTTCACCGGCGTTGACCGTAAGAACCGCGTTCTGAACCTGTCTGTTCGTCTGAAAGACGAAGCTGACGAGCAAGAAGCGATGGCTAGCCTGAACAAATCTGATGAAGGCGCTATCGGTAATGCTATGGCTGACGCGTTTAAAGCAGCGAAGAGCGAATAATGTATAAGTTGAGGGGGAAATTTTCCCCCTCTGCATTTATACTGTTGAGAAACATACTAAAGCGGGGTGTCTATGACCAAATCTGAGTTAATTGAAAGGCTCTGTAGTCAGCAAGCCCATCTGTCTGCTAAGCAGGTAGAGGATGCTATCAAGGAAATCCTTGAGCATATGGCGACCACACTTGAAAGCGGTGATCGGATCGAAATCCGTGGTTTTGGTAGTTTCTCACTGCATTATCGCGCGCCTCGTGTGGGGCGTAATCCGAAAACAGGGGAAAAAGTGGAGCTTGACGGTAAATACGTCCCGCACTTCAAACCTGGTAAGGAGCTTCGTGATCGCGTTAACATCTATGGTTAAGCGATAGACGCTGGAAAAAACGGCATGCTGCAGGTATGCCGTTTTYTTATGCCTATCGATCATAGCTTGCGTGGCGAATTTCCTGCATAATCATACCTTCTGTGTAAGATCTTGTACCCACAGCTAAAACCTTGCCACTTGCCATCATGCAAGTGGACAGCGCGAGCCAAGGGTGTATTAGTAACGTTTTGTTGTATCAAGCAAACGTTCACAGTGACAAGTGCCTCGCATCTTGTCGTTCTGCCATAATTGAAGAGGCACTAGGCCTTTCGCAATGAGGGAATACTTGTGAAAATACTCGGCATTCTGTTTCTGGTGTTATGTTTTCTGATCACCTTGGCGCTGGGAGCGCAAAACCAAGATGTGGTCAACTTTAACTACTTAATTGCTCAAGGGGAATTTCGTCTTTCTGTGATCTTGGGTATCGTCTTTGTCATGGGTTTTGGCATTGGTTGGTTAATCTGCGGTGCGTTATACCTAAAAGCGAGAGTGACCGCTCGAAGACTGCGTAAGCAGGTGGATAAGCAACGCAAAGAACTTGATAAATTGCGCACGGACCCGCTTAAGGAACAATAATTCATGCTAGAGCTGTTGTTTCTGTTGCTCCCCATTGCGGCCGGTTACGGCTGGTATATGGGTAACAGGAATGCTCGTCATCGACGGCAAGAACAGTCACATCACTTGTCTCGTCAGTATGTGGCGGGGCTCAATCTGCTGCTGTCTGAACAATCAGATAAAGCAGTCGATCTGTTTATCGAGCTACTCCAGGTCGACAATGAGACCATTGATACCCACCTTGCCCTTGGCAATCTGTTTCGCTCTCGGGGCGAAGTCGATCGCGCGATTCGCATCCACCAGAACCTGATTGCTCGCCCTAATCTGACGCTTGATCAACGCAACCTCGCCATGCAACAGCTGGCCAAAGATTACATGGTCGCCGGGTTTTTTGATCGCGCAGAAAAGATATTTTCCGAGCTGGTTGATGAGCCAGATTATCAAGAGTTTGCCCTTCAGCAGTTGTTGGCTATCTTTCAGCAAACCCGAGAGTGGGAAAACGCGATTGATACCGCGAGCAAACTGGTCAAGATGGGCAAGCATAAGTTACGTAAAGACATTGCCCATTTTCACTGTGAGCTGGCGATGCAACAACTCGCTGAGGGCGATGAACACAAGGCACGGCAATGCTTTCGCCGCGCCCTGTCGTATGATAAGAGCTGTGTGCGTGCCAGTTTGAAGCTGGCCAAGCTTGATATCCAGCATGAAGACTACAAAGGGGCGATCAAGCAGCTGGAGAACATCCTTGAGCAGGATGCGGACTTTGTCAGTGAAGCGCTACCTTTGCTGGCGGAGAGCTACCGTGCATTAGGGCGTGAAATGCATTTGGTCCGATTTTTAAAAGAGTGTATTGAAAAGAACGCTGGGGTCAGCGCAGAGCTGATGCTGTCAGAAGTGATTGGCAACAATGAAAATATCGCGATGGCGCAAAGCTTTCTCACCCGCCAGCTTACTCGCAATCCGACTATGCGCGGTTTCCACAAGTTGATGGAATACCATGTCGATCAAGCCGAAGAGGGTCGCGCTAAAACCAGTTTGAACACGCTAAAAGACTTGGTCGCCGAACAGATGAAGGTGAAACCGCATTATCGTTGTCGAAAATGCGGCTTCTCCACTCACGCGCTTTACTGGCAATGCCCGTCCTGCAAAAGCTGGGGGGCAATCAAGCCAATCCGGGGGCTTGATGGTGAATAAGGGCGATGCATTGGCATCGCCGTTTTTTTATCTATCGCGCGTGAATCACCGCTTAGCTGAACACTATATAAGGAACAAGGAGACAACATGCACGACCCAAAAGTCATCGTGGCACTCGATTACGCAGACATGAATCAAGCACTGGCCTTTGTGGATAAAATAGAGCCGGGCTCATGTCGCTTGAAAGTGGGCAAAGAAATGTTCACCWTATTTGGGCCGGCATTAGTTAAACAGCTGCACGCGGGGGGACATGAGGTATTTCTCGATCTTAAATTCCACGACATCCCCAATACGTGTGCACGTGCGGTGTCGGCGRCGGCTGAGTTAGGGGTCTGGATGGTCAACGTCCACGCCTCTGGTGGCGAGCGAATGATGGTTGCGGCACGTGAAGCCCTGGCCCCCTATGGCGGCAATCGCCCCTGGTTGATTGGCGTGACCGTACTGACCAGCATGACAGCAAACGATTTAGCTGACAGTGGCCTTCATACGTCACCGCAAGCACAGGTGCAGCGCTTAGCGGGGTTAACCAAGCAGGCAGGGCTTGATGGGGTGGTGTGCTCTGCGCATGAAGCCAGTCTATTGAAGGCTGAATGTGGAGATGGGTTTAAGTTGATCACTCCGGGGATCCGTCCCGCCGGCAGTGACCAAGGTGACCAACGCCGAGTGATGACGCCAAAAGAAGCGGTGCAAGCGGGCTCTGATTATCTTGTGATCGGTCGGCCGGTGACGCAGGCAGCCGATCCTGCTGCTGTGCTGGCAGCGATCAACCAAACGTTAACTAGCTAAGCGATTAAGATCATAGATAAATGGCAATAAAAAGAGCGGCTAACAATGCCGCTCTTGATCAGGCTATGGCCGTGCGCCAGCTGATTTACGCGAACGCCGGTCTAAGACAGGTGCGGTAAAATGACTATCAATCAGCCTTTGCGTCAAGCCGTGTTGCGGGTTGGCAAAAATGTCTGCGGTATTGCCTGATTCCACCACGTTCCCTTTTTGCATCACCATCAATTTGTCAGTGACGTGTTTAATCACCCCCATATGCTGAGACACATACACGTAAGACAGTCCCATCTCATCTTGTAACTCCAACAACAAGTTGATGATTTGCGAGCGCATGGACATATCCAAGCCATTTAAGGCTTCATCAGCGATAATGACACTGGGTTGCAGAATTAAGGCTCTCGCAAGCGATACCCGTTGCTTTTGGCCGGTGGCCAGCATTTGCGGATAAAAGTAGGCGTGCTCGGGTAACAAGCCCACGCGCAATAGCGTGTTCTTAATGCGTTTGCCGCGCTCTTGCGGGGTCATGTTGGTGTTTCGTCGCAAGGGGCCTTCTAAGATTTGCCCGATCTGATTGCGTGGGTTGAGCGAGGTGTTCGGATCTTGGAAGATCATCCGAATCAACTTACAGCGAGTTTGGTAATCTTTGTAACGCAGCGTCTCGCCATTAACTCGGATTTGCCCTGCCGTTGGCTCGATCACACCCGCAATCATGCGTGCTAGAGTTGATTTTCCTGAGCCATTCTCGCCCACAAAGGCAATGGTTTCCCCCACATCCAATGAAAAAGACACAGGCTTAACCGCATGAGTGACACGCTTTCTCAACCACCCAGTCCGGTGATGATAATCTTTGGTGAGCCCATCTATTTCAAGAAGAGCGGCCATGCTTGTTCTCCATGTTGAGTGGGAAATGACAGGCAAATTTATGGTTTTTCACTTTTTGCGTATGTGGGGTTTCCACACATTTACGCTGTGCATACG
>NZ_MUET01000059.1:0-19240 GCF_001995685.1 Salinivibrio sp. IB282
CCTATGATGTGATCGAGGTATCGTCATGAACAATAAAATGCTCCGGCAGGCGCTCGAGGCCAGCCATTAGCGCTTGTAAACATTGCGCGTCGATGGCTGTGCCTGTCTCTTCTTTCATGATAGAGAGGGCTTTGTTCATCGGAATCGGGCCACGATAGGGGCGCTCGGCAGTGATGGCATCGAAAATATCAGCGGTGGTAATAATGCGAGTGAGCAAAGAGATCTCATCGCTTTTGATCCCCTCTGGGTACCCAGTACCGTCAAGTTTTTCGTGATGGGCACTGGCGAAGTTGGCAAGGTGTTCAAATTGGTGAATGTTAGCCAGAATGGTTTTACTCAGTGCGGCATGGCGTTTAACATGCTCCCATTCCTCGTCATCCAATTTTCTCGGTTTATCAAGCACATCATTGCTTACGCCGAGCTTGCCAATATCGTGCAGTAATGCGCCACGCTTTAGCCATTTTTTTTCCTGTTCACTGATACCAAGCTCATCAGCAATTAAGCTGGCGTAAACGGCCACGCGCTCGCTGTGACCGGAGGTGAAAGGGCTTTTGGCATCAACAATGCGCCCGAAAGCCGCTGCAATGTCATCCAAGTAGTCATCATCGACCGGAATACTTGTGTCAGCCGGCGTCATCGACAGCACGTCTTTTTTTAACGCGGGGCTGTCCAGTTGCTGCCAAAACTGCGGCTCGCGCGCTATCTGTAAAAAGGTATCGACCAGCGTTGGATCAAACCAGGTGCCGCGGCGGTTTTTTAGCTCGCGAAGTGCGGCGTCGACACCGGACTCGGTTCGAAAGACATCAATGACTTGCGTCATCAATGCGATGCGCGAAAACAAGGGGATCTGATCGGCCTTTAACTGATCAGGACGCCCACCACCATCATAGTGTTCATCCAGCGCATAGATGGCTTGAGCAACGGTTTCACTAAAACGTAAATCGCGTGCGACATCGGCACCACGGGTACATCGCGTTTCGATCAGCTCTTGCGCATACATGTCACCGTTGCGGATGATATCGAGTGTGGTCGAGAGTTTTTGCATGAAGCCGCGTTTGACCCCAGTATTTTTTAACACAAAGTTAAGTACGCTGGACAAGCTACCGTCCACTACCTTGTAGCTTTGTTTAAACGCTAAATCATTGGTGAGGTAAAGCTCACAGATCCGTGCCGCATTGCTGCTGCAGCCCGCATCTTTGAGTAGTAGCGTATAAAACAGATCGTGACGTCGCTGGCTGTCGAGCGCTAATGCATCAGCCATTTTCATTCCCAGCCAAGCACAGCGCATACAGTGCTCGGGGGGTTGCCCTTCCGTCATATCCAGCGCCGTACTCAAGGCGAGGATAAGCTCGGATAGCTTCAACTTTGTCGTATCACTTGGCAGGGTCGACATTGCGATTCCTTGTCCGGTCTATTTGTCTGTCCTCACATGCTCTAATGGGTGAGGCGACGAACGGTGGTGGAGACTTCTTCTGCGCCAGCATGAATATCACTCATCACGGTGTCGGCAGCGGTGACTTTTTCTTGTCCTATTGTCGATTGCTCGGTCACTCTTTCCATTGCCTCACTCACGCCTTTGATCAGTTGTTGGTTTTCATCGACAACATCGGCAATTTCGGTGGTCGAGTGACTAGTGCGTTGCGACAGGCCGCGTACTTCATCGGCGACCACGGCAAAGCCTCGCCCTTGGTCGCCCGCGCGTGCGGCTTCTATTGCCGCATTTAGCGCTAGAAGGTTCGTTTGTTCTGCGATTTGCTTAATGGTGGTGACGATGTTTTCGATACTTTGTGCGTGCTCACTCAATTGTGCGACTTGATTGGTGGCCTCGACGGCCTGATCGTTCACACTCTGCGACAGCTTGACGGCCTCTTGTAACAAGGCACTGCCGTTTTCACTGTGGCGGAGTGTTTGTTCGGAAGAGGCTTGCGCGAGTTCTGCCGCCTGATTGACCGCTTGATTTCGTTTCACCGTATCGGTGATGGCGGTGGCGAACTTGATCACGCGACGCACGTTTCCCTCCGCATCAAAAACGGGATTATAGGTGGCTTCTAACCAGACTTCGTTACCATATTTATCGCGGCGCAAATATTGCCCAGAAGTGAATTGTCCGCGTGCTAAATTCGCCCAAAAATCAGGGTTCTCATCGTAAAAGTCCTGATCACAGAACATACGGTGATGTTGGCCTTTGATCTCGTGGTCTTGATAGCCGACTGCAGTGAGAAAGTTATCGTTGGCACGAATTATGGTGCCATCGGGCTCGAATTCAATCACCGCCAATGAGCGGTTAATCGCTGCTAATATGGCCTCTTGTCGGCGGGCGTCTTGATACTGTTGCGTCACATCAGCCGCTAATTTGCGAATGCTGACGACTTTGCCGTTGGCATCTTTAATGGGGACATAGGTCGCTTCCATCCAAATCTCGGCGCCGGATTGATGTCGCCGACGAAACACCCCTTTTTGTGCCTTTCCTTGTGCGAGTGACTGCCAAAACTGCTGGTAACTTGGGGCTTGGCTGGTCTCGTCAAAGCACACTGCACGGTGATGTTGGCCGATGACCTCATCGCGGGCGTAGCCAATAATCGTTAGGAGCTTGTCGTTAACATCAGTGATGATGCCGTCGGGCGTGAAGGTGATGGTTGCAATATGTGAGTTAATGGCATCGAGCTCTGCCTGGAGTGAGGCTTTCTCTGCGCGACAGGTATCTAGCTCTCGCTGCGTTTTCTTGAACATGACAGCAAACTTCCTTTTGTTCAGGTGATTATGTGAGGGCGCATCATGTCTAATCGTTATAAGGAGGTGCGCTGTTATAAGTGTAGGAGATCATCACACTCCTGATGTGATATTGTCCCCAAATATACTGTGGTTGCCAGTATAAATAACCAGTTCTGTTGAGAGCCTCAATGTTTTCAAACACCGCAATTGTGTGTCTGTGTGTGTTTTACAGCTTTTTTTTCCTGCCAACAATACGTACGCTATGTGACTTAGATCATATTAGACGGCGTGCGCATGTAACACATCAATAACCTCTCCTTACTTTTGCTTACAACTTCGCTTTTCTATTTTCAATAATTTCTGAAAATTCCAAATTTTCATTGATCCCCCGCAAAGAAACTCCGTATTATCCCACAGAGGCACTGCGAGGAGATCAAGATGGAGCTGTCACAAGAACTACGAAATGTGGTGATGCACTTTGGTGAAATGGGAAATCGTTGGGGATTTAATCGCTCGGTAGGCGAGATGCTAGCGCTGATTGTGCTGAGTGAGCACCCGCTAAGCGCTGATGACATTGTCTCAGCACTTAACATTTCCCGTGGCAATGTCAGCATGGCAACCAAAGAGCTGCAAGGGTGGCACTTGATCCGATCGCAGCGCACCCCCGGAGATAGAAAGGATTACTTCGTGCCCAATGGCACCATCTGGGAGTTAGCGCAGCAAGTTCTCGCCGAAAGGAAGAAGCGGGAAGTCGACCCTACGTTATCTATGCTGCGTTCACACTTTATGCGAAGTGAAGACGACGCAGAGAGCCATTCGGTTAAGCAGTTGCACGAAATTCATGATCTTTTGGAGCTGTTTAATCATTGGTTTGACGATGTGCAGCAAATGAAACCTGAACATCTCAAAAACTTGATGAAGCTGGGTAGCAGTGTCGGCAAGCTCCTTGAGCTCTCTGGCAAATTGTTTCACAGCAAGTCCAACGAAGAATCGGGTAGTTAACCTCCTGAGGGTAATGTCATGTTAGATACATTAATGTTGTCGCGGATCCAGTTCGCGGCCAACATCAGCTTCCACATCCTGTTTCCCACCATCACAATCGCGCTTGGGTGGATGCTGGTGTTTTTCAAGTTCCGGCACAACCGTACCGGTGAGCAAATCTGGTTAGATACCTACTACTTCTGGGTAAAAGTGTTCGCGCTCACGTTTGCGCTAGGGGTGGTGTCTGGGATCACCATGAGTTTCCAGTTCGGCACCAATTGGCCTGGCTTTATGGAAAAGGTCGGTAATATTGCCGGGCCTCTGTTGGGCTATGAGGTGATGACCGCCTTTTTTATGGAGGCGACCTTCCTTGGCATTATGCTGTTTGGTAAAAATCGTGTCCCGAACTGGGTGCACACATTAGCGACGCTGCTGGTGGCGATTGGTACCACTATTTCTGCGTTCTGGATTTTGGTGCTGAACAGCTGGATGCATACGCCAACCGGTTTTGAAATTATCGATGGTGTGGTGCATCCAACCAGTTGGTTCGAGGTGATTTTTAATCCGTCGATGCCGTATCGCTTAAGCCATATGCTATTAGCGTCAGGGCTGACCGCGTCTTTCTTGATTGCCGGTATTTCTGCCTACCAAAAGCTAAAATCGCCTAAGTCAGGTGTGTCAGATAAACCATTAAAAGTGGGGATCACGGCGGCTGCCATCCTTATTCCGTTGCAAATTTTTGTCGGTGATATGCACGGCCTCAATACCCTTGAGCATCAGCCACAGAAAATTGCGGCCATGGAAGGGGTCTGGGAAACCGAGCAAGGTGCGCCGTTGCTGCTGTTTGCGGTACCCAATGAAGAAACCCGTTCCAACGACTTTGAAGTTGGGATCCCGAATCTAGCGAGCTTGATTTTGACCCACCAACTCGACGGCGAGATTAAAGGGTTGGAAAGCTTTGACTATCATCCGCCGGTCAAGCCGCTGTTCTTTGGTTTCCGAGTCATGGTTGGCGTCGGTGTGCTGATGTTGGCGGTTAGCTGGTTCACCGCGTATCGCGTATGGCGTAACCAGCCCATGCCCAAATGGCACTTAATCGGCTTGGTGGCGATGACCTTCTCAGGCTGGGTCGCTACGCTTTCTGGCTGGTATGTGACGGAGATTGGTCGTCAGCCTTGGCTGGTACAGGGGGTGCTTAAAACCGCCGATGCCGTCACGCCAGTCGCCAGCTCGAACGTGGGGATTAGCTTAACCATTTACCTGACGCTCTACGCGGTGCTAATGGTGGCGTATATCCGCACCTTGTTCTTTTTGGCGAAAAAACGCCTGCCTGAATACCAATCAGACAATCACGCTCAGCCTGAGAAAGAGGTATCCGCATGAGTATAACGCCGTATTTACCTGAAATTTATCTATTGCTATTTGGTTTTTCGGTCTTTATGTATGCCGTGCTTGACGGCTATGACCTCGGCGTCGGTATGCTGTTACCACGCTGCAATCAGGCGCAGCGTGACCGTATGATTGCATCGATTGGCCCATTCTGGGATGCGAACGAGACTTGGTTGGTACTGGCGGTAGGTTTGTTGTTGATTGCCTTCCCTGCGGCACACAGCATGATTTTGACCGAATTGTATTTGCCCACTTCTGTGATGTTGGCGGGGCTTATCTTGCGTGGTGTCTCATTTGATTTTCGTGCCAAGGTGAGGCCAGAGCGTAAAGACCTCTGGGACCGCTGCTTTAAAGCCGGGTCTTTTATCGCGTCAATGACGCAAGGCTACATGATTGGTCGCTATGTGTTGGCCTTTGATGACAGCACAGGCTCATATTTGTTTGCGCTATTAAGCGGCCTCTGTGTTACCGCAGCGTACATCTATATCGGTGGTACCTGGCTGGTGATGAAAACCGAGGGGGATTTGCAAAAACGGGCGGCGAAATGGTCACGTCGTGGCGGCTGGCTGGCGGCATTGGGGGTGTTAGCCATCAGTGTCGTTAACCCTTTAGTCAGTGAGACAGTGGCGGAGCGTTGGTTTGACTTCCCGGAAATTTTATTACTCGCGCCCGTTCCATTGGTTTGTCTTGCCATCATGCTGCTTGTTGATCGCTACCTACGCCACGTACCGGTCGAAAACGATGTGGGATACCAGTTCCCGTTCATTGGTGCGATTTTCCTATTCGCATTGAGTTTCTTTGGTCTCGCGTATAGCTTTTTCCCCGATATCATTCCCGGGGTAATGACAGCGAAAGAAGCGGCCAGCGCGCCGGGGACCTTGTTGATTGTGGGCTATGGTGCCATGTTTGTCTTGCCGATGATCTTTTTATATACCCTGTTTGTGTATCGTGTCTTCTCTGGGAAAGCGACTGAGCTAAACTACGAGTAACCGACCCTAAATAGCAAACGAGGCGCTCAGGCTTTTTGACAGGCCTGAGCGCTTTTTTATTCCTTCCTGATTGCACGTCTAAAATGCGCTGTATTAAGCGGTGCTAAGATTGCCCGTTATCGTTTGATCCATCATTCTGTGCGGCTACAAACATTGTCACCCTAAACATTTCCCGAGTTAACCATTACATCTCGTTTGTTTGTGGTGCGTTTGGTTTGGGCTTCTTCTTTTGGTCATCGACCATGGTTATTGTCTTTTTTTGTCTAATGTCGCTATTTTGCAGTCATTTGGCGCAAATGTACGTCTTTAAGCGGGTATTGTTCGCAATGTGACGTGATCAATGACCGGCTGTGGTCGAGGTAATGAGTTACTTTTCTTCTTTATACCCCTTATTAAAGCCAACACTTACTGTCGGGGAAGGCGAATTTTTGCGCAAATTGCTCACAAATAGTGCTATCAGCACAAAGTATTAGGTGTGTAATCAGTCAGGGCAAAATTGACCTAAATCATTGTTTTGTCTTTATCTTGCTGTTTTTGGGTGAGGGCGAGTGTAGCAAATTGGTTAAAAATAATGTTTGAGATCTAAAGATTAGCGTGTAAGATTATCTTTAACTAATCGTTCAATTAAAAACGAATGGGAGACGAAATGCCTAAGGTAGGGATGCCGGAAGTAAGAAAACCGCAGCTTGTTAAAGCCACCATGACGGTGATTGGCCGAGTGGGGCTGCATGCGGCAAGTATTTCTCTGATTAGTAAGGAAGCCGGCGTATCGACAGGCATTATCAACCACTATTTCGGTGGTAAGCATGGCTTGCTGGAAGAGACGATGCGCGTGGTATTGCGTGAGCTTTCAGCGACTGTGATCGACGCATTGAGAGAAATTCCGCGTCATCACCACCAGGCGCGTATTAACGCGATTATCAATGCCAACTTTGAAGGTTTTCAGGCCAAATCTGATGTGGTTAAAACCTGGTTGGCGTTCTGGTCTTATGCCATGCATGACAATGAGTTACACCGTTTACAACGTGTGAACGAGAAGCGCTTGCTGTCGCATTTGCGCATTGAACTTCGCGCWCTATTGCCAGAAGAGCAGGCGGCGATGGTGGCTCAGGGGATTGCAGCATTGATTGATGGTATCTGGTTGCGTGGTGCATTGAACCCTAAAGGTATTGATGCCAACAACGCGCGAACCATCATCAATGACTACTTGGATAAGCAACTGACCTTTTATGGTCGTCCTCAGGGCTAAGCCTAGGTAGCACCTTACATGCACACTCGAACAGAAAAGAATTCAGGATTAATCATGAATGCGAAAACGCTTTTTATTAATGGTCAGCTTACTTCCGCAACAAGCGGCGAACAGTTTGCAACGGTAAACCCAGCAACGGGCGAGACACTGGCGCAAATCGATCAAGCCTCGGCTGACGATGTGCAAGCGGCGGTTGATGCGGCTAAGCAAGGTTTTGCGGTCTGGTCACGCATGACAGCTATGGAGCGTAGCCGTATTTTGCTTAAAGCGGTTGCGTTGTTACGTGAGCGTAATGATGAGCTAGCCAAACTGGAAGTACTGGATACCGGCAAACCGATACAAGAAGCGGTAGAAGTTGACGTGGTGACGGGTGCGGATGCGATTGAATATTTCGCTAACTTGGTACCATCAATGCAGGGTGAGCAGCAGCCGCTTTCTGACAACCAATTTTTCTACACCCGTCGTGAGCCACTTGGCGTATGTGCAGGCATTGGTGCATGGAACTATCCGATTCAAATTGCCATGTGGAAGTCAGCACCTGCCTTGGCCGCCGGTAATGCCATGGTTTTCAAACCGTCTGAAGAAACGCCGCTGACCGCACTGAAACTGGCAGAGATCTTTGCCGAAGCGGGTATGCCTGCCGGCGTATTTAATGTGGTGCAAGGTGATTATCGTGTGGGTCAAATGCTGACGGCACACCCTGAGATTGCCAAAGTCTCTTTCACCGGTGAAGTGGGCACGGGCAAAACCGTGATGGGCGATGCCGCGAAGACCCTGAAATCAGTCACTATGGAGCTGGGCGGTAAATCGCCATGTATCGTGTTTGATGATGCCGATCTGGATAACGCGGTATCCGCAGCCATGGTCGCGAACTTCTATACCCAAGGCGAAGTGTGTACACACGGCACCCGTGTATTTGTTCACGACAGCATTTACGACGCCTTTGTTGAGCAACTGAAAGCGCGTACAGAAAAGCTCGTTATCGGTGACCCAACCGATATGAACACCCAAGTCGGTGCGCTGATCTCGACCGAACACCTTAATAAAGTGATGACGGCGATTGAGACCGCGAAACAAAGCGGCGCGACCTTGCTGACCGGTGGTTACCGCGTCACTGAGAACGGCCTCGATAAAGGTAACTTTGTGGCCCCCACCATTTTCACTGACTGTGACGACAGCATGGCGCATGTTCGTGACGAGATCTTTGGTCCTGTGATGTCGGTGCTGCGTTTCTCTGACGAGGAAGAAGTAGTAGCCCGCGCTAACAACACGCACTACGGCCTGGCGGCTGGTGTCTTCACCCAAAACCTATCGCGTGCGCATCGCATTATTCATCAACTCGAAGCGGGTATTTGTTGGGTCAATACTTGGGGCGACTCACCCGCCGAGATGCCTGTCGGTGGTTATAAGCACTCAGGGGTAGGGCGTGAAAACGGTGTCGAAACCCTCACGCATTATACCCAAACCAAGAGTGTGTTAATCGAGCTTGGCGACTTCGCCAGCCCTTACGCCTAATTTCTAACGGAGCGACCAATATGTCACAACGCTACGATTATATTATCGTCGGCGCGGGTTCGGCCGGCTGTGCATTGGCTGATCGGCTGACCGAGTCAGGCCAACATCAAGTGTTATTGCTGGAAGCCGGCGGTACCGATAAGAGCATTTTTATTCAGATGCCAACGGCGCTATCGATTCCGATGAATACCAAGCGCTATGCTTGGCAGTTTGAATCCTTGCCTGAGCCAGGCCTTGATGGCCGCCAACTACATTGCCCGCGTGGCAAGGTGCTGGGTGGAAGCTCATCGATTAATGGCATGGTGTATGTCCGTGGTCACGCATGTGACTTTGAAGAGTGGGTTGAGCACGGTGCTAATGGCTGGGATTACGCAAGCTGTTTGCCGTACTTTAAGCGCGCGGAAACCTGGTCTGGCGGAGCCGATACCTATCGTGGCGGTCATGGCCCGGTGGGCACATGTAACGGTAACGACATGAAATTAAACCCGCTGTATCAAGCGTTTATTGATGCGGGTGTCGAAGCGGGCTACCCAGAAACCAAAGATTATAACGGTTATCAGCAAGAGGGCTTTGGCCCTATGCACATGACCGTCGATAAAGGCGTGCGTGCGTCTACGTCAAACGCTTATCTGCGCCGCGCACTGAAGCGTAGCAACCTGACCTTGAAAAAAGGCGTGGTCACACGCCGCATCCTGTTGGAAGGCAAGCGCGCGGTGGGCGTGGAATTTGAAAAAGGCGGCAACATCGAGCATGTGATGGCCGACAAAGAAGTCATTTCCAGTGCGGGTTCAGTGGGCTCCCCACAGCTACTACAGCTATCAGGGATTGGTTCGCGAGATGTGCTCGAGAAAGCCGGCGTAGACGTCAAGCATGAGCTGCCGGGTGTAGGCGAAAACCTGCAAGATCACCTCGAAGTCTACTTTCAGTTCCACTGTCAGCAGCCTATTACGCTTAACAGCAAGTTAGGTCTTATCAGCAAAGGCAAGATTGGTACCGAGTGGATTTTGACGCGTAAAGGCTTGGGGGCGACCAACCACTTTGAGTCATGTGCCTTTATTCGTTCTCGCGAAGGGTTGAAGTGGCCGAACGTCCAGTATCACTTCTTGCCAGCTGCAATGCGTTATGACGGCAAAGCCGCGTTTGCTGGCCATGGTTTCCAGGTGCACGTCGGCCCGAACAAACCAGAGAGCCGCGGCCATGTAAGGATCAAATCCGCTGATCCGCACGATAAGCCGTCAATCTTATTTAACTACATTACCACCGACCAAGATCGCCAAGACTGGCGTGACACCATTCGTTTGACCCGTGAAATCATGGCGCAAAACGCGATGGATGCATTCCGCGGCGATGAAATTCAGCCAGGCAATGATGTTCAGTCTGATGAAGCGATTGACCGTTGGGTGAAAGATAACGTGGAAAGCGCGTATCACCCCTCGTGTACTTGCAAGATGGGCGCCGATGATGACGCACTTGCCGTGCTTGATGAGCAGTGCCGTGTACGCGGAATTCAAGGGCTGCGTGTGGTGGACTCGTCTGTCTTCCCAACCATCCCTAACGGCAACCTGAATGCCCCAACCATCATGGTAGCGGAGCGCGCCGCTGACATGATCCTTGAAAAGCCACTCTTGCCTGCCGAGCAGGTGCCAGTATGGATTGCGGCTGAGTGGCAGCACAAGCAACGCAATCAAAACGCGCAGAGTGATGATGCCACCGTCGGTGAGCACACACTAGAAACTAATCAGTAAGCATTACAAGGAAACTAAGATGTCAATGAATAAACGTAAAACCAGCAAAACTCTGATGACCGCAGTGGGTTTGAGCTCAATGGTCGCCTTTAGCGCCGCGGCTAATCAGTGTGAGACAGTCCGTTTTTCGGATATCGGTTGGACAGACGTGACCTCAACGACTGCCATCACTACTGAAGTGCTGAAAGGCATGGGTTACGAGACACAAACCGATCTATTGTCTTTGCCGGTAACCTTCTCATCACTTGCGTCGGGCGACATCGACGTATTCCTCGGTAACTGGATGCCTACGCAAACAGGCGATATCAAAAAGTATCTTGACGATGGCTCGATCGACAGCGTTCGCGCCAACTTAAAAGGTGCCAAATATACGCTCGCCGTGCCTAAGTATGTTTACGATGCAGGTGTTACTAGCGTCGCAGATATCGCGAAATACGCTGACAAGTTCGACTCACGCATTTATGGCATTGAACCAGGTAACGATGGTAACCGCCAGATTCAAAAAATGATCGATACCGATGATTTCAATCTGGGTGATTTCCGTCTCATCGAATCCAGTGAAGCGGGCATGGTGTCTCAGGTGTCTCGTGCCGTGCGTCGTGACAAGTGGGTTGCCTTCCTAGGCTGGGCCCCGCACCCAATGAACAGCAACTTTGATATGAAATACCTATCGGGTGCGGACGAGTACTTTGGTCCGAACTATGGCGGTGCCACGGTGCATACCAACGTACGTAGCGGCTATGTAGAGCAGTGCTCCAACGTCGGTCAAATGCTCGAACAACTTGAGTTCAGCCTCAAGATGGAAAACGAAATGATGGGCAAAATCCTCAATGACGGTGAAAAGCCTCAGGCTGCAGCACGCGAATGGTTGCGTAACAACCCAAGTGTGTTGGACAAGTGGCTGAATGGCGTGACTACCGTTGATGGTGAGAACGCGGTTGAAGCAGTCACTGAATATCTAAACAAGACTGAAGCGTAAATAAAAAAGTGTAGAAGGAGAGGGCGGTGTTAACGCCGCCCCTAAGGTTTTATTGTGAATATTATTACAGATAACAAGATCCCACTCGGTCAATGGATGGAAAATGGCGTTGACTGGCTAACCATGAACGCCGCCGGCTTTTTTGATGCGATCTCAATTGGCTTAGATACGACCATCACACTATTAGTCGACATTTTTAAATGGATGCCAGCGGCAGGGCCGATCCTCATGACAGCCGCCTTAGCATGGTACCTGCAGCGTCGAATTTCCATCGTGATCTTTGTTGTGAGTGCGCTCTTGTTGATCCTCAACCTGGGCTACTGGCAAGAGATGCTGGAAACCTTTGTTCTGGTATTTGCCGCGACAACGATTTCCGTATTAATTGGCATACCGCTTGGGATAATGGCCGCGCATCGGCCCTTGGTGTACACCATTATGCGGCCCTTATTGGACTTGATGCAGACGGTGCCACCATTTGTGTATTTGATCCCAACTTTGGTGTTGTTCGGTTTGGGCATTGTCCCAGGTCTTATTTCTACCATCATTTTTGCCATCGCGGCGCCGATTCGTTTGACGTATCTTGGCATCACCCGCGTACCGGAAGAGTTGGTAGAGGCGGGACGCGCCTTTGGTGCTAACCGTATGAAATTATTGTTTAAAGTGGAGTTGCCTGCGGCGCTACCTAGCATTATGACCGGTGTCACCCAGTGTATTATGTTGTCACTATCGATGGTGGTTATCGCGGCGTTGGTCGGTGCTGACGGCTTAGGTAAACCAGTGGTTCGTGCACTGAATACCGTCAACATTTCTCAAGGTTTTGAAGCGGGTCTGGCGATTGTATTGGTAGCCATCATTCTTGACCGCCTGTGTAAAGCACCAAATCAAGGCAACGAATAAGGGGGAAACCATGGACGCAATCGCAATTAAAAATTTAGACGTGGTGTTTGGCGACAATGTTAAGCCAGCACTGGACCTGCTTGATAACGGATTAAGCCGCTCAGAGATCATCGAGAAAACCGGTCAAGTCGTGGGCGTGGACAATGTTTCACTCAATGTGAAAGAAGGTGAAATCTGCGTCTTGATGGGCCTATCGGGCTCAGGTAAATCGAGTCTACTGCGCGCGGTGAATGGATTGAACCCCATCAGCCGCGGTAGCCTTGAACTCCGTGATGACAACAGAATGGTCGACATGGCAACGGTTGATTCGCAAACCCTTCGCCACCTTCGCACTAACCGTGCGTCTATGGTGTTCCAAAAGTTTGCGCTTATGCCTTGGCTGACAGTGGTTGATAACGTCGCCTTTGGCCTGGAAATGAAAGGTATCAGCAAGAAAGAGCGTCGTAGACAAGCGCTGGAAAAACTAGAAATGGTCGGGTTGGACGATTGGGCTTATCAATACCCGCATGAGCTGTCGGGTGGTATGCAGCAGCGCGTTGGCTTGGCTCGTGCGTTCGCGATGGACAGTGATATTCTGCTGATGGATGAACCTTTCTCGGCATTGGACCCACTGATCCGTGCGCAGCTGCAAGACGAGTTGCTAGAGCTGCAGAAAAAGCTCAATAAAACGATTTTGTTTGTGAGCCATGACTTGGACGAGGCACTAAAAATTGGTAACAACATTGCCATTATGGAATCGGGCCAGCTTATTCAACATGGTAAGCCTGAAGACATTGTGCTGCGTCCCGAGACCGATTACGTGCGTGACTTTGTGGCTCATACCAATCCACTAAATGTGTTGAAAGGGCGGTCGATGATGAAGTCTGTTGACGACTTACCACATGTCGACAGCCGTTGGAAAGTGTGTGAGCAGCGTGATATTTGGGTTACCGCAGAGCAGGGTGGTCGCTTGTCAGCTGCGGCTGGCTCACAACCCTTGCGTGTCGTTGAATGGCAAAAAGACGTTCAAGATCTGTCACAAGTTGGAGACGACACCATAGTGGTTGCCTCGCCTGACATTGAAATGCGTGATGCGATTGAAATTCGCTACCACACTGTTAAACCGGTGTTACTCATCGAAGAAGGAAAACTGGTTGGCACCTTATCTGACCATGACTTCTACCACGCGCTGTTGGGTAAGTTTCAACAAAAGTGCACGGATAAAGCGGCGTAAAATCCGCTGCATGCGTCGTCACTAGACGGATGAATAAAACAGCCTACTCGCGGAATAGGCTGTTTTTTTACGTCCTTATCTATCCTTGCTGTCTCGCCCATATTGCTTMACAAGCGCCCTTTGAACGCGAGACGAATAAGGTGCTAGGGCATTATTACGGTATCAATCACATGGATAACGCCGTTAGTGGTCATGATATCGGGCTTGATGACGGTGGCGTTATCGACTTTTACATCCCCGTATGATGTTTTAATCATCACGTCGCTGCCTTGCACTGTGGTCGCGGAAGACATTCCCATTACTTGCTCAGCCGTTACTTTTCCTGGAACGACATGGTAGGTCAGGATATCGGTGAGCTTGCCTTTGTTTTCCGGCTTGAGTAACGATTCTACCGTGCCGTCAGGTAACTTGTTAAAGGCTGCGTTAGTGGGGGCAAAGACGGTAAATGGGCCTTCTCCTTTCAAAGTATCAACCAGATCCGCTGCCTTTACGGCTGCCACCAAGGTTGAAAAGTCGTCATTTTTCATCGCCGTATCAACAATGTCATGCTCGCCTTTATGGTGGGCAGCAACGGCGCTTCCCATTCCAACCAGCAATGTCGCAGTGATAGCTAATGTCGAGATCGTGCGTGTTAACATCATTGTTCTCCCTTTTGCGTTCGTTTCCCCACCCAATAAGTTGCCTTATTGCAACTCTTGGTGACGACTTGGGAAGGATCACTTTGTTGCAAGGGTGAAAACGAGGATGGGAATGAAGTCGATCACTGGACAGAAAAATATTCCCCATCTTCCCTTTTCTACGCCGAATAACTGCCGCCGTCTTGTGAAATTTTTCGAATGAGTTATTCATATTATTGTGATTGTCGTCACGGTATTTCAGGCGTAATCTCACTCTCGTTCCAAGGCAATAACGCAACGGCGATATTGAACCGTGCTAGCACCTTAATGACTCTCTGAAACCAGGTTTTGGAAATGGAGACATTGAGGTGACAAATCGCCGGCATAATTTGCGTTTAATAGCCGTCAACCCATTACGAAAGAGGAAACAAACCATGAAAAAATTGGCTGCAATCTTTGCCCTAGCGTTCGCTTCAACGTCTGTGATGGCGGGTGGTCTGAACCTCAATGTAGACCCTGCAGAAGGGGGCGCTTGGGTAACGGTCACTGAACAAGGTCAAGCGGTAAAAGGCGCTAAAGTCGCCAGCGAATCGGGTCTGGATGCGAAGGTAACGGATGAGTCTGGTCGTGTATTTATCCATGCCCAAAACCAAAACAGCCGCTCAATCAACTTTGTCGCTAGCACCGACCAAGGTGAGCGCGCAGAGCAAGCTGCATTCATCAAAGGCGACCACAGCTAAGAGACGCGCGATGATGTTTAGGCCGCTATGGACAATGGCGGCGCTGATAAAAGAGAGCATGATTGCTCTCTTTTTTTGGGTCCATGTTTAGGTCGGCAGTAGCCAGTTCTTTAATTGATGCAAGGAGCTAACTTGGTGTGTCGGCGCAATATCTTCAGGCACGGGCGTGTTATCAGCGTTTAGCCAGCATGTATCAATGCCCGCTTGCATCCCGCCAAGGACGTCGGAATGTGGGTTATCACCCACCATCAATATTTTTTCTTTCGGCGGGCGGCCCATTTTTTCAAACGCATGTTCAAAAATACGTGGATCAGGCTTAGCGATACCGACCTGTTCGGAAATAACCAACGTAGAAATCGCATCCTTCAACCCTGTTTTTTCTAAACGAATATCTTGCAAAGCCGTAAATCCGTTAGTGATGATGCCAATATGGGCATGTGGGGAAATAGCGTCGATCAGTTCCCGTGCCCCTGGTAATGGTTCACAGATGTCTGCCATGGCATCTAAAAAGCCTTGGTTTAAGGTGGAAGGGGCGACGTTTAAGCGCTTTCCCCAGCAAGTAAAGCGTTCTGTCTGTAGAGTCTGGGCGTCAATTTCGCCATTTTGATACTGTACCCACAGTGGCTTATTGCGTGCGGAGTACTCGGCAAACGCCTGATGATCAAAATCGACATCATAATGTGAGAATAGACGTTGTAGGCCAGAGAAGGCATCAAAGTGAAACAAGGTCTCGTCGGCATCGAATAAAACCCATGGGTATCGCATGTCATTACATCTCTTTACGTAAAGTTAACTAAGTGTAACAGAGTGCCAGTGCGGTTTTCGAGTCTATTTTTTACTCACCGTCCATGGTGAGAAACAGTGTGCCAGGTCGCGAGCGAATACGCTGTGCCGTTACAGGGAAAGATAGAGGCCAGCGAGCGTCGCACTCATCAGGTTGGCTAGCGTCGCCGCGAGAATGGCTCGCATACCGAGTTTAGCGATGTCGCCACGGCGTTCGGGTACGATACCGCCTAGGCCGCCCATCAACATGGCAATGGAGGTCAAGTTGGCAAAACCACACAGTGCAAATGTCACGATAGCTTGACTGTGGGCGGATAACTGGCCTTTTAGGTTCATAAAATCAGCAAACGCAACAAACTCGTTCACGGCGATTTTTTTACCAATCAAGGTGCCTGCGGTCATGGCTTCTTGCCAAGGGATACCAATTAACCAAGCGACGGGCGCGAACAGGTAGCCAAATAACCACTCAAGGCTTAGCTGAGGCACGTGTACCATCGGACCAAGCTTACCTAAGCCACCATTGATAAGCGCAATCATGCTGATCACGGCCAATAAGCTGGCACCCACCGCCATGGCGATTTGTAAGCCACTTAATGCGCCTTGCGTGCCGGCATCAATCAGGTTGACTGGCTTATCCTGTGCGTCTTCTACTGATTGATGTTGCGCTTGACTCATCGGCGTTTCGGTTTGTGGCACCATGATTTTAGCCATCATGAGTCCTGCCGGTGCCGACATAAACGCCGCTGCAATGAGATACTTCATTTCCACACCGAGCCCGGCATAGCCGACCATAGTGCCGCCAGCCACTGAGGCGAGCCCGCCCACCATGACAGCAAACAGCTCTGAGCGTGTCATGGCTGCAAGAAAAGGACGAACGACCAGCGGCGCTTCAACAGAGCCAACAAAAATATTGGCGGTAGCAGACATAGATTCTGTACGCGATGTGCCGAGTACACGTCGTAGTAATCCACCAATCAGGCGAATGATCCATGTCATGACACCAATGTGGTACAGCACGGCGATCAGGGCAGAGAAAAAAACGATGGTGGGTAATACATTAAAGGCAAATATAAAACCGAGTTTGAATGTCGCGAGATCGCCAAAGAGGAATTCGGCACCAATGTCACCAAAGCTGATGATTGCAGAGACGGTTTCAGATGCATTGGCTAAAATACGCTGGCCTAGGGGAACCGAGATGATAAAGCCAGCAAAGACGATTTGTATTAGGAATGCACCGCCAACGGTGCGCCAGTTAATCGCGGCGCGATTTTCAGAAAAAACCATCGCGACAAGAAAGAGGACGCTAATCCCCAAAAGGCCAATGCCAAACTGCATGATGTTGCTCCGCAAACGTTAAACTTAGGATGGAAAACGATTGCGGCGGTATTGTACGTGGTTTTAAGGATGTGACAAGAGTCACTTTGTTTTGGTTATGTTTGCATTTTGTTGCATTGAAGGGGGATTTGATATGAGAAAGCGCGATGACCAAGCGTGAAGACTGTCATGCTCGCGATATTTGCTTCGCAATGGTGGAAAATACCACTATGATTTTAAAAGGGTCTTAGGGATTCTCAAGCCTATTAACTAAATTGTTTATTGTTCTGAAATAAAGAGTTCAAATAACTGGGAAGGCCAGTAAAATCGGGACATGGAGGGAAGTTAGAATTAGGTGGTTGGTCAGAAAGTAAACATTTGGTTAGGGGCCTAATTAAATTTTTTCTCAGATGTGGTAATGTAGCGGATTGTGTGGTGACAGCTGGTCTTTTATTGCTGATAAAGATGGCTTGAACGGCAATAAATAATGGGCGCACCACCAACACTCACAGGCTTCCGAATAAACGGACTAAGGAGTTAACTCGTGAGCGATAAAAGCCATGAAGATATGATGACACCAGACGGGAAGGTTAACCCGATCGATACTGACTATCAGGTCGGTCAGGATAACGTGGCACTGAAACTCGGCCCGTTTGGTTTTGATATTCACAACCGAGTATTTATGGTCTCAGGGCTGGCTATTTTGGCCTTCATTTTTGTCACCCTGGCCTTTCAAAACCAAATTGGTCCTGTTTTTGGGGACCTCCGTGGATGGCTAACCTCAAACCTAGACTGGTTCTTCCTTTCAGCAGGAAACATTTTTGTCATTGCCTGTCTAGTTCTGATTGCGTCTCCACTGGGTAAAGTGAGGCTCGGTGGTACCGAAGCGAAGCCTGACTACGGCTACGGCGGCTGGTTTGCGATGCTTTTCGCTGCTGGTATGGGTATTGGTCTGATGTTCTACGGGGTATCAGAGCCATTGACGCATTTCCAAACGGCGCTAGGTGGGACATCCGTGGGGGCTGAAGGCCTTCGCACTGACTGGGCGCCTTTAGGGGCTGCTGCCGGCGATACAGAGGCGGCGCGCCGCTTAGGTATGTCTGCGACTATTTTCCACTGGGGCTTGCACCCATGGGCGATTTACGCGGTATTGGCGTTAGGCCTGGCACTGTTTGCGTATAACAAAGGCTTGCCTTTGACCATGCGTTCTGTGTTCTACCCACTGTTCGGTGAACGTGTTTGGGGCTGGACGGGCCACGTGATTGACATTTTGGCAATCATCGCGACCTTGTTTGGTCTTGCGACATCGCTCGGCTTAGGGGCCTCACAGGCATCAGCGGGTCTTCACTATCTGTTTGATACACCGCTAGGTGATACCACAGAAGTGTTATTGGTCATGGGTATCACAGGGGCAGCGATTCTTTCGGTTGTTGCTGGTGTTGATAAAGGGGTCAAGCGCCTGTCTGAAATCAACATGATACTTGCGCTATTGCTGCTGATCTTCGTGATTGCCGTAGGTCCAACCATCGCTATCCTGACCGGTTTCTTTGGTAACTTGGGCGCTTATCTGCAAAACTTGCCTGCGCTGTCAATGCCATTTGGCCGTGAAGATGCCAACTTTACCCAAGGCTGGACATCCTTCTACTGGGCGTGGTGGATTTCTTGGTCCCCATTCGTCGGTATGTTTATTGCGCGCGTATCGCGTGGCCGTACCGTGCGTGAATTCATCACTTGTGTGTTGATTATCCCATCAGCTGCATGTGTGTTGTGGATGACGGCCTTTGGCGGCACCGCAATTGGTCAGTTCGTCAATGAAGGCTACACAGCCGTTGTAGATGCAGAGCTGTCACTGAAACTGTTTGCGATGCTAGATGATCTGCCACTGGCAGCGATCACTTCGTTTATCGGTATTGTCCTAGTCATGGTGTTCTTTATCACCTCGTCTGACTCAGGGTCATTGGTTATCGACACCATTTCTGCCGGTGGTAAAGTGAACGTGCCTGTACCACAGCGTGTGTTCTGGGCATCTTTCGAGGGCTTAGTCGCCGTTGCGCTGATCCTTGGTGGGGGCTTGGTTGCCCTGCAAGCGATGGCGGTCTCGACAGGCTTCCCATTCC